>PBEI01000003.1 GCA_002718375.1 Gammaproteobacteria bacterium | reverse complement strand
TTGATAGAAGCATCTTTTCCAGTATAGCCAGCTGTCACCCAATCAGAGGCAACTGCCTCATTTCCAATTGAATGCCCTTTCTCATGATCCAAATGACCACCTGTCATTCCAGGCAGTGAGAACATCAGGCAAATTAGACTCAATACCTTGAGGTATAAATTCTTATTCATATCTTTCTCCTAAAATAAAAAAGAGGTCTCTTTTTGAGACCCCCATCACATAATTTACCTTATAAGATTAGGAGCAATACATCAATTCTCATTAATCTTTTTGAATACATCTTGTAAAATGAGATAGATGCATTACCTAAAAAGAACACCAGAAAAACTCGCTATTGAAGTGAGACGGCCTAATTTTGATCTTAGGTCAGACCTTAAAGAAAATTGGTTTAATGGAAGTGCATTTAAAACAGCATTTGAAAATGGATTTTCACTATTATTCCCCATTGGAGAAAAAGCATTCATCGAGTCTGTTAGAAATTTTGAGGATCAAATATCTGACCCTAAACTATTGAAAGAGATCAAAGCATTCTATGGACAAGAAGCTGCTCATAGAAAAATTCATCAACAATATAATGAGATTCTCTGTGATGAAAGAGGATATGATTTGGATTATCTAACAAGGCCACAGGTTAAAAGACACCAGAATAGATATAGTCAACTTACTCCATATCAGAGACTTGCTGCTACAGTTGCTGCAGAACATCTCACTGCAATATTGGCTGATGATTTAATGAAGAATAAAGATCATTTTGCTAATCAAGGCAAAAGTGTTGCTAAGCTCTGGTATTGGCATGCATTGGAAGAATCAGAACATAAGGCTGTTGCATTTGATGTATACACACAAGTTGGCGGAACAGTAAAGGGCAGAAGAAAAGCGCTAATTTTTGCAACTTTTTTCATACTTAAAGATACTTTCAGGTCCATGTTCATTATGCTAAAAAATGATGGCCAATTATGGAAAATAAGAACATGGATAGATGGGATTAATTTCTTATTTCTCAAGCCTGGGATTCTCAGAAGAATACTTATTCCATGGTTAAAGTTCTTTAAGAGAGATTTTCATCCTTGGGATAATAATAATCTAGATTCAATTGATTATTGGAAAAAGCAGATCACTCAAAAAAGTGTCGGTAATCTTTGACAAAAAAACAATAGTTTTGATATACCTGTAAAAGTGAATTTTTAAAAAATTACTTATTAAGGGAGTAGTCATGAATAATATCAAAGGATGGATTGGAGATTTCACTGGAATCGTTGTTAGCTTAATTGCTCTAGGAGTAGTTGCTGGCGTTGTTTTTGGAGATGTTCCTTTTGTAGGCGCAATTGCATCTAATTTTACAGATACAGTTAATATGCTGGGTGATGCAGGTGCAGTCGGTGCGCTTGCTCTTGCAATTATTGTCGGTTTATACGACTAGATCATCAATCATTTTATAAGTGTTTAAAAGAGCCCCATACCTGGGGCTCTTTTTTTTACCCGAATTGCTCGCTCTCAGTTGAATCTGCTAGTGCAGCAACACTATCTGCACCAACTGCTTGGCTGATTGCATCAAAGTAACCGACTCCAACTTCTGCCTGATGCTTAACAGTCGTGAAACCATACTGTTGGTAATCAAATTCCTTTTCCTGAAGCTTACTGTAAGCCAACATGCCTAATCTCTTATACTCTCTAGCAAAGTCAAATACAGCAAAGTTTGTAGAATGAAATCCAGCAAGTGTAATGAATTGAAATTTAAAGCCCATTTTCCCGAGCTCTTTTTGAAACTCAGCTAATTCAGTCTCAGATGGGATATGCTGCTTCCAATTAAAACTTGGCGAGCAGTTATATGCCAATAGTTGATCAGGATGTGCTCCTCGAACTGCATCTGCAAATTTCTTTGCATCTTTCAAGCAAGGTTTAGAAGTTTCACACCAAACGAGGTCAGCATATTCAGCAAAAGCTTGTCCTCTATCGCAGCCCATATCTAGTCCACCTGTGATTTGATAAAAACCTTCAGAGGTCCGCTCACCTGTCATGTACTTTTTGTCAATATCATCTACATCGGTCATCAGTAATTTTGCTGCTTCAGCATCTGTTCTTGCGATAATTAAGGTATCAGTGTGTGCAACATCTGCAGCCAACCTTGCAGCATTTAAATTTCTAATTGCTTGGCTTGTGGATATAAGGACTTTCCCTCCTAGGTGACCACATTTCTTTTCCGCAGATAGTTGATCCTCAAAATGAACGGCAGCTGCCCCTGCCTCGATAAGATTACGAGATAATTCATAAGCATTTAACGCGCCACCGAAACCGGCCTCTGCATCAGCGATGATTGGAGCATAATAAAAACCTTCTCTACCCTCTTGAACTTGAATTTGATCCTGTCTGCGAAATGCATTGTTGATGTTCTTCACCGCGTTGGGTACAGAATCAACTGAATATAAGCTCTGATCTGGGTATACTTCATTATTACTATTGGCAGATGCTGCAACTTGCCATCCTGAAACATAGATGGCTTTGAGTCCTGCTTTTACATGCTGAACAGCCTGCTGGCCATTGTATGCACCAAAGGTATTTACATAGGGCTCACTCTCGAATAGATCTCTCAGCTGTTTAGCACCCATTTTTGCCAATGTATGTTCAATCCTTACAGATCCCTGGAGTGATTTAACGTGTTCATCGGTATAGTTTCTTTTATCGCCCATTGCGTTCTCCTTGATTAGAGGTGTTTATATGCTGGCAATGTTAAGAATTCATCAAATTCTGAATCCGTTGACATTTCCTTGAATAAATTGATTGCTGGCTGAAGGTAATCACTTTCAAAACCTCTTGACGCGATCATTTGATCCATTTCTTCATCTAGTGTCTTAGAGAAGTACTCTTCTGTGATGGCCTTATTGGTGTCTGTTGTCTTTGCAGCATGGTGAATCCACTGCCATATTTGGGAGCGGGATATCTCTGCGGTAGCAGCATCTTCCATTAGATTATTTATTGGTACACATCCATTGCCTGAAAGCCATGCCTCAATGTATTGAATGCCTATTGATATGTTTTGTCTCAAACCTTCCTCTGTGATGCTTCCATTCGGAACCTTGATGAGATCTTGAGCCGATACTGAAACATCATTTCTTTTATTAGATATTTGATTCGCAGATGTTCCCATTGCTTGATTGAATGCATTCATCGCCACATCAGATAATCCAGGATGAGCAATCCATGTTCCGTCATGGCCAGCATTTGCCTCTCTTGATTTATCTGAAGCAACTTTATCCATGGCAATTTGGTTTTGTTCCTCATTACCCCTGATTGGAATTTGAGCTGCCATTCCACCCATCGCATGAACATTTCTTTTGTGACAGGTTTGAATAAGTAAGTCGACATAACTCTTCAAGAAATGCCGCTCCATTGTTACTTCGGTTCGATTTGGTAAAAGAAATTTTTCATGGTTTCTAAATTTCTTTATAAAGCTGAATATGTAATCCCAGCGGCCACAATTAAGACCGGCAGAATGATCTTTGAGTTCAAAGATTATTTCATCCATTTCAAATGCAGCTGTGATTGTCTCAATAAGAACAGTGGCCTTGATGGTTCCGCGATCGATATTTAGAAAATCTTGAGCATGCAAGAAAACATCATTCCAAAGTCTCGCCTCTAGGTGATTTTCAAGCTTGGGAAGATAGAAGTAAGGACCTGTGCCTTTTTTTGATAGTGCTTCAAAGTTATTTGAGAGATAAACACCGAAATCAAAGAGTGATCCAGATATGGGTTGATCATTGATTGTTATATGTTTCTCATCGAGGTGCCATCCTCTTGGTCTGATAATCAATGTAGCAATATCATCATTGAGCCTATAAACCTTGCCATCAGACTCTCTTGTAAATTCGATGCTTTCCTCAACAGCATCCCTCACATTCAGATGACCCTGGATAACATTATTCCAAGTAGGTGAGCAAGAATCCTCAAAATCACACATAAATGTCTTAACGGGTGAATTCAATGCATTGATCACCATTTTTCGATCTGGTGGTCCAGTGATTTCAACGCGACGATCCTGAAGATCTTTTGGAATAGGCGCAACCACATAATCGCTTTCCCTTATATTTGCAGTATGATTTAAAAATTCAGGAAATCTGCCGTCATCTAATTCTTTCTGTATGATTCTTCTATTCTCGAGTAATTCCTGTCTTCGATTTTCAAAATTATTATGCAATGATTCTATGAGCGAGATAGTTTTCGGGTTAAGAATTTGTTTCTCAGCCTCTGATAAAGCGTTCATAATTTTTAACTTGGATGTCATTTGATACTTATTTCTTAATTAAGACGTGAATTTTAAGAAATATTTCATTGAAATTTCACAGTAAAAATTTCACAATGTAAATTTTACAATGAACAACCCAATAAGAAACAATCACCTCCTAGGTGTAAAGCTCAGGAACATAAGGAAATCAAACAGACTTACCTTAGAAGATCTCTCATTAAGATGCAGTCAAATTGACCCAAAATCAGCACCTTCTGTCTCATACATCAGCATGATTGAGAATGGTAAACGGCTACCCTCAGAGGAGGTTTTATCAATCATAGCCGATGTATTCCAAAAAGAAGAGTCATGGTTTCTCGATGAAAATCTAGAAGTTTCAGTTCAATCCGATGATGAAGAGCCTATAAAAAATATACCTCTTGAACCAGGTTTCCTCTATTCAAAAGATCTGCTTCAAGATGCCATACCTGAATTACTAGAACAAACAGGCATAACAGGGAAGCAATTTGCTCATCTGCTGATTCGCTCCTATCAAGAAAAGAATCAAAATAGATTTCCAGATATTGAAAAAATCGCTGATCAAGAGTCAGAACAAATACTGCCGCTAAAGGTTAGCGATATTCGTCGTTTATATAAAAAGCATGGACTGAAAATCAAATGGTTTAAACAAAATAAGATCAATACAAATCATCCACAAGGCAAAAACAAAATACTTCTGAGATCATTCTTTGAAAGCAAAAACAAGGTTTACATCAATGAGGCCCTTAAGGACGATGCAAAGAGACTTAAATACGATATGGCCACTCATCTAGGTCACAAAATTCTCCATAGGGGTGACGGTTTACGCTCCCCTATCACATCAGGAAGTAATAGCTTCAGGAGTCAGAGCTCAAGTTCTGCCGTTCAATCACATGATGTGCTATTGGCATGGCATGACTTTGAATCAAGTTTCTTTGCAAGCGCATTACTTTGTCCAAGAAAAGCTTTCAGAAACTATTTAATCAAAAATGAGCATCATGTTTCTGTCAAAAATAATTTGGAACTATCTCCTGCGCTACTAATGAGGAGAATCACAGCTGTCTCACAATATCCCTACTGGCATTATTTTGAAGCCTATCAACCAGGCTTCCTGACTGCTGTTTACAGGGGGAACGGAATACAATTGCCTTGGGGGAATTTAAATGCTGTAGATGATCCTTGTCCGAATTGGGCTGTTTTCAGATTGCTGAATGAAGATTACGTTCAAAATCCACAATCACAAATTTCTATCCTAAAAACAGATCAGTCGTCTCACCTCTATGCATGTTATTCAATAAGAATCAGAGATTCAGCGAGTAATTTAAAGCTCTATTCTCTCGGTCTTGACCTGATTCCTGCTCTGAAAGATCAAGGCTTAGATCATAAAGAGATTCTTGAAATGAGTGTAGAAAGTTGCATGAAAAACAATGGAGAATCATTGCTGAATGATGATGTAACCAATGCGCTTAAACAGGTAGGTCATATCTTGAAAATTGGATGGATCAATGATGCACTCGAAATCCCGGCAAGAATCATTTGTCCCCGAAGCTCTGGTTGTAAGAGAGAGATACCATGTAAATCAATAAGAAATCCATATCGTTTTGATGAGATTGACAGTCTTAAGGAAAATATACTGCTCTTAGAAAAAGCAAAGCTGATATAAATCTTACTCGGTTACAACNGGAATTGTATCCAGAGAATCAGTTTTATCTATTTTTGAAATTCTAGTCTTAAGGTAGTCTGTAATTTCTTCATACTTCTTATTTAATACGGATAAATTTTCAAATTCATCAAACAAAGTACCATTATCTGAGTATTTGGTAAGGTCGGGAAGAATTGGTAAATTTGAAATCAATTCTACACCGTGCTTCTCAGAAAAATCATCTATATTACCTTTCCCAAAAATATGATGATCCTTTCCAGAATCATCGGTGAAATAACTCATATTCTCTATAAGCCCAAGAACCTCTATATCAAGCTTCCTAAAAGCTATTAATGACTTCTCTACATCAATTAGTGAAATATTCTGGGGAGTTGTAACCAAGATCGTTCCGGTTAAATTCGCTTTTTGAGAAATTGTGAGTTGAGCATCTCCTGTTCCAGGTGGTAGGTCTATGATCAAATACTCAAGATCATTCCAATTGGTTTGGAAAAGCAATTGATTGATCGCTTGAGAGAGCATTGGACCTCTCCAAATCATCGCATCATTATTTGTTTGAACAAAGCCTATGGACATCAATTGGATTCCATTGGATTCAATTGGCTCAAATGACTTTCCATCCCTAGATGTAACCGATTGGCCAGAAACTCCAAAAATTCTCGGTATGCTCGGTCCGTATATATCAGCATCCAATAAGCCAACTCTTGAACCCGATTTTGATAGAGATATTGCAAGATTACTGCTAACAGTAGATTTCCCAACACCTCCTTTTCCTGAAGCGATTGCAATGATCTTTGTGTTTGTTTTCAAGACTTATTTTGAAAGCTTTCGCTTTATTTTTTTAAAGATTGATTCACCCCAATTGATTCTATCATCCCTTTGAGTTTGCTTTTGAGAAGCCCTGATGCTTCCAAAATAAAAGAATATTCCGAGTGATAGAACAATCAGAATTGAGTAGAAAAGATCAGAGTTCACTAATCTCTCGAGTAGATTTTTGCGAGCAAACGAAGTATCTCAAGATAAAGCCAAATCAAAGTCACCATTAATGAAAAAGCACCATAGGCCTCGAGATATTTTGGTGCACCACTCTCTGAAGCTTGCTCGATAAAGTCAAAATCAAGCACAAGATTGAGAGCTGCAATTGCAACAACAACCAGGCTAAAGCCAATACCCATTAAACTGTTTGAGTGAATAAACCCAATGGGCCCTCCAAAAAAACTCATGATAAAGCTAACGAGATAGAGAATAAAAACACCGCCAGTTGCAGCGAATAACATTAACCTAAAATTCTCAGTAGGCTTAATAAGGCCAGACTTATACGCCAGCAATAAGGCTGCAAGTGTACCAAAAGTCAGCGCCAAAGCTTGCATCACAATTCCATCATACAAATACTCATACATACCTGAAACAGCACCTAAGGCTAATCCTTGAAGGACGGCATATATTGGCGCCGAAATATTGGCTGTCGTTGGTTTCCAAATTGTAACGATTGCGGCAACTAAACCTCCGAACACTCCAAACCATAGCAGTCCATTTGCTAAACTAGGATTGCTATAGAGAAGATTCCAGTTCAATGCAGCAGATAAGACGCACAATAATAGATAGAGTCCAGTCTTATTGACTGCACCCGATAGTGTCATTACCTCATTGGTAGAAAAATCAGATGAGCGATGAGTAAAAGCTTTACTTCTAAATGCTGGATTACCTGATCTACCAAACATTTCTAGTGCACGATGACGAGCCATTTTATTCTCCTATTTGAACTACTTATTTGAGATCTTGACGACAATTTCAAGATCCTGTATCTGTGTGTTATCTGGAAGTCTTGGGATATTCTCGACACTCATATCATCGCTTGCTATATCCATCAATTGACCGGTATCAACATTAAAGAAGTGGTGATGAGCTTTTGTAGTAGAGTCATAATAGGTTCTTCTAGGATCAATTGTTACTTCGTTGACTATGCCGTATTTGGCAAATGCATTCAATGTGTTATAAACAGTGGCTTTTGATATGGTATAGCCCTTTAGCTTAAGCTTTTCATGTACTTGATCTGCTGATAAATGTTTTGGCTTATCAAGCAAAATCATTCCGATACGAGTACGAGCTCTTGTGGGCCTTAAACCATAGAGCTTAAGCTTTTCCTGAACCTTTGATTTCAACTCAATTACATCATCCATAACGTTATTCTAAAATGGATTCCTTGTTTTTCCAATATTTTCAATGTCTTATTGATTTCTTTTTTTTAAAAGTTCTACAACCAATAGCATCAGGATCCCAATTGTAATAAAACTATCAGCCAAATTAAATGCAGGGAAATAAAAGTTTCGAATAGCATCAAATCCATCTATATCTGTAAACTTTCTTTCGTAATAAAAAAGGATAAAATCTGTAACAGCGCCTTGCATTATTCGATCAATAAGATTTCCAATCGCACCACCGATAATAAATAGAATCCCAAACTCTTCTATCTTTGACCAAGCATTTTTAATTAAAAGAAAAATGAAAAACGCGATGGCTAATAATGAAAGGACAATCAAAGGAAGTGTTTGAAGACCAGATTGATAATCAAAAAGACTGAAAGCAATACCTTTATTAAATATCAATGTGAGATCCAAAAAGCTAAAAATATTTAATCTCTCGTACTCACTGAGGGAAGCAATAATTAGGTTTTTTGACCATTGATCAAGAAAAATGATTGTCGAAATAATAAAAAGCCTAAATAGAGAATGACTCATCTAGAAAAATGATCTCTCTTCAGGTGAATCGCTGATATTGCTTACACATCGAGCACAAATCTCTGGATGTTCACTAGAATCTCCTACTGATTCTTGACGGTGCCAGCATCTTCCACATTTTTCTGCTTTAGATTTATTTACCTTCACACGCAGCTTCTCATTAGAATCAATAGTATCGTCAATCTCAAGATGAACTGAGGAAGAAATGAATAAGAATCTCAGCTCTTCAGAAAACTGTTTAAGAAAATCGTATGTGTTTTGATCTGCGTAAATTTCCAAATGTGCATCCAGTGGAGATCCGATTTTGCCATCATCCCTTGCAACCTCCAAAGCTTTAAGAACAATCGAATTTATGTCATTCAATTGATCCCAATCAACATTCGACTTAGGCTCTTCTATATCTATCCAATCAGAAAGAAATACAGATTCTCCTTTCCTCTCTGGTAGATGTTTCCAGATTTCTTCAGCTGTAAAAGACAAAATAGGAGCAATCCAACGAGTCAATGATTCTGCAATGATATACAAGGCTGTTTGTGCAGATCTTCTGCCGTGCGAATCTTTCGGCATTGTATAAAGTCGATCCTTGATAATATCTAGATGGAAACCTCCCATATCATTGACACAAAAGTTATGTAAAAGCTGGATGATTTTATGGAATGAATAGTTATTAAACTCATTCTTAATTTCTTCATTCATTACTGCAACACGCTGAATAGCTAATTGATCAAGCAATACTAGATCCTCAATTTTCTGCTGATTCTTTGTAGGATCGAAGTCGCTTAAATTACTCAATAAAAATCTCGCTGTGTTTCTGATTCTCCTATAAGTGTCAGCATTACGCTTGAGTATCTGATCTGAAATTTTCATTTCACTGGTGTAATCGGTTGATGCAACCCAAAGTCTCAAAATATCAGCTCCCATATTATTTATAACCGATTGAGGTGAGACGGTATTTCCAATTGACTTAGACATCTTATGTCCTTTTTCATCGACTACAAATCCATGAGTGAGAACTTCTTTATATGGTGCTTGATCACTTATTGCCACAGAAGTAAGTAGAGAGCTTTGGAACCACCCACGGTGCTGATCAGATCCCTCCAGATACAAGTCAGCTTTATCTGTGATGTGATCAAAGAGATGGCTGACCGTTTTGTGTGCAATTCCTGAATCCATCCAGACATCCATTGTATCAGTGGATTTTTCATATGAATTTGAATCATCACCCAGTAACTCTTCGATATCTGCATCAAACCACGCATCAATTCCATTCTCCTCAATTTTTTCAGCAATCTCATTAAGGAGTTCTTGAGTGTCAGGATGGATTCTCTGATCGTCTTTATGTGTAAATAGAGGAATAGGTACGCCCCAATATCTTTGTCTCGAAATACACCAATCCGGCCTTGTTTCAATCATTCCATTGATCCTGTCTTCTCCCCATTTTGGTTTCCACTCAACATCTTTGATTGACTCTAAACAAGAGGATCGAAAATCTTCATTTTCCATACTGATGAACCACTGTCTTGTTGTCCTAAAGATCACTGGCGTTTTATGTCTCCAGCAGTGTGGATAGCTGTGTTCAAATTTTTCACTAGAAATTAACAAGTTTGATTCATCTAATCTTTCAATGATTTCTGATTCAGATTTAAATATATGCTGTTTGGCAAAGCTCTCTTTTGCATCAGTGAAAACACCATATGAATTAACGTAACATTTGAGATCTAAATCATTTTCTTTCCCAATTTGAAAGTCCTCTTGTCCGTGAGCAGGAGCAGTGTGAACTGAGCCAGTACCATTCTCAATGGTAACATGATCACCTAAAAGAACTGGTACTGTTCTCTCGTCAAAAGGATGCTGTAACTGGAGTCCTGAAAGGTTTTTAGCAGAAACCTCTTCTAGCATTTCTAAGTTTGAAACACCCCATCTTTTCTCCATACTCTCTCTAAGTTCATTTGCAACAATAACAAGAATATCTCTTTCATGAAGTGTCAGACTGTAAATCCCATAGGGAATATCTTCACCCATCGCGACTGCCTCATTTGATGGAAGGGTCCATGGTGTTGTTGTCCAAATTGGAATAAACAATTCATTATCATTATTGATCTTGCTGGCATTTGTTCTTTCAATAAACTCAGAAGGTTCAACTATTTTGAATAAAACATCAACTGATGTAGAAACTTTATCCATATACTCGACTTCTGCCTCNGCCAAAGCAGACTGACAATCTAAACACCAGTGCACTGGTTTATGCCCAAATGTGACATGATTGTTTCCGTATATTTCAGCAAATGCACGAATCTGTTCCGCTTCATATCTTTTATCCAGAGTCAAATAAGGATTATCCCACTCTCCAGTAACCCCTAGACGAATGAAGTCTTCTTTTTGCTCTTCAACTTGCCTCAATGCATATTCACGACAATAATCTCTAAATTCTCTTGCAGTCAGCTTGTGTCCAACCTTTCCCTTCTTCTTTTCTACCTGATGCTCAATCGGTAAGCCATGACAATCCCAGCCAGGAAGATAAGGTGCATCATATCCAAATAAAGTCTTTGATTTAATGATGAAATCTTTCAAGATCTTATTGAGAGCATGTCCTATATGAATTTTTCCGTTAGCGTAAGGAGGACCATCAAGGAGTAGAAATGGCTTCTTGCCCTTACTTTTTTTTCTGATTTTTCTATACAAATCAATTTCATCCCAAAATTTAAGAATTTCAGGTTCTCTATTGGGCAGATTCGCCTTCATCGGAAAAGACGTACCTGGCAGATTCAAAGTGTCCTTATAATCTTTCATAGATGCTCATTTTGATGTGCATATTATAGTCGCTGGCTTGTGGATTCAATACGTAAGTCCTTAAACCTAAATCCAAGAAGAAAAAGAATTGAAAAATAAATAATTACTGACAATGAGATTAGAAAGAATAATGATCTTATTCTTTCTGAAAGCATACTGTTTGCCCACAGTGAATTTTCTGGATTAAAAGCCATTAAAAAAGCAACCATTGCTGACGTTGCCAAGGCAATCCTCAGGATATGAATTAGACCTTTTTGATTTAGTTCAATCAGTCCGTCTGTGATCAATCTATAGAGCAATAATCCTGCATTAGTAATTGAGGCAATTGAAAAAGCGAGTGCCAGACCTAAATGCGGATAATTAGAATTCTGACTTGTGAAGTAATAGACAAGCAGAATAGAAAAAATGACATTTACAAATAATGTAATTAGGCCAAATCTCAGGGGTGTTTTTGTATCTTCTCTTGCATAGAATGCTGGAGATAAGACCAAAACCATACACAAACCGATGATACCGATAGAATAACCCCTAAGACTGATATCGGTCATGATTAAGTCATAATCACTAAAACTGCCTCCCAAAAAAATCGTAGAGATAAGAGGTCCAGAGAGCAGATAAAGGCCTGCAGCTGAAGGCACTGAAACCAATAATGCCAAACTCAGACCCCAGCGAAGTGTCTCTTTAAATTGTTTTTGATTATTAAGAGCATTCTCTTTAGATAGAAAAGGTAAAACCACTGTCGATAATGCAACCCCAAAAACACCAACTGGGAATTCCAATAATCGATCTGAATAATAAATCCAACTCACACTTCCGGTTGCTAAGAAAGACGCAATCAATGTATTAATTAAGAGATTAATTTGAGAGGCAGAACTACCAATTAATGATGGGATCATAAGTTTTATCACTCTTTTCACGCCTGAATGATTCCAACCCCACCTTGGGCGTGGTAACCGATTATAATTTCTTAAAAAGGGAAGTAAAAAAAGCAATTGCAGGATGCCTGCGATGAAAACCCCGAGAGCCAGGGCAATACCAGGATTTCCAAACNGAGGTGAAACCATTACTGCAAATAGAATTAAAANAATGTTCAAAATNATTGGATTNAAAGCAGTGGCCCAGAAATGTTTCTTTGTATTGAGTATTGCGCCACATAAGGCCGTAAGAGATATAAAAAGAAGATAAGGAAATGTCAATCTGAGCATTTCGACGGAGAGTTCATAACGACCATTTTCTGTATTTGTTTCAGAAAATCCTGGCGCAAATAAGAGAATTAGAAAGGGTGAGAAAATAACTCCTAATAAAGTAATGATAAATAGAATCAGTCCCAATGTTCCTGCTGTACGATCGATTAACTCTCTGACTCCTTCTTCATCTTTATTTTCCTCATAATCAGAGAGAACAGGGATAAATGCCCTGGAGAATGAACCCTCAGCAAAGAAACGTCTAAAAGAATTTGGAACCCTGAACGCAACCAAAAAAGCATCCATCAATGGAAGCGCGCCGAATAATCTTGCATAAATAATATCCCTTATCAATCCAGAGATTCGGGATAGAAATGTCATAAACCCAACAACTGTCGTTGATTTAAGAAGATTATCTTTTGCTGATGACTTTGGCATTATTTTCACTTAAAAGAATGATAACAAGATATCAATCCTTGATAAGTAACGATTCATTAATAATATTTATTGACAATGACCCTATAAATATAAAAGAATACACCCCTTTTTAACATTAAGGCTAATGCTAGGTAATAAATATGGCGAATACACCATCAGCAAAGAAAAGAGCTAGACAGAATAAAGCGAACAGAGAAAGGAATATTGCGCTCAAAAACAGAATGAGAACTTCTGTTAAAANAGTNCTGAATGCTACAAGTGAGGGAAACGCTGAAGAGGCATCTAGTGAATACAAGAAGGCTCAACCATTGATTGATTCACTTGCAAGAAAAGGTGTAATTCATCCAAATAAAGCAGCAAATCAAAAGAGTAAGCTTGTTAAAAAAATCAAGTCGATCGCTTAAACCACTCAGGTCTCAAGCTCCTCATCATTAAGCTCTTTAAGTCTATACATTATATCTCTTATGAGTGAGTCCATATTCTCCCCAGTAGCAGCACTTACTCTGTAGATTGGTCCTTGCCATTCTAAATCATCAATAATCAACTTCGACTTCTCCTCAACATTGCTGATTAAATCAGTTTTATTGAAAACCATCCACCTTTCTTTTTTGGAAAGCTCATTGCTAAATTTGTCTAATTCTAGTTCGAGCTTTTTGATTTCAGTTGCAGTTTCTTTAGCTGAGATATTTTGACCTAAGTCTACAAGATGAAGTAAAAGTCTTGTTCTTGATAAATGTTTCAAAAATGCGATACCCAATCCAGTTCCTTCTGATGCACCTTCAATGATTCCAGGAACATCTGCAATCACAAAGCTTTCATCAAAGTTTAATCTCACTACACCAAGATTTGGATTAAGAGTGGTAAATGGGTAATCGGCAACTTTTGGCTTGGCGGATGAAACAGATCTGATCAATGTTGATTTTCCTGCATTTGGATAGCCAAGCAATCCAACATCTGCAAGGAGATTAAGTTCTAAAACAATCTTTCTCTGTTCACCAATTGTTCCTGATGTGGTTTTTCTTGGTGCTTGATTTATGCTTGATTTGAATCTTGTATTACCTTTCCCTCCAATGCCTCCTTTTGCAACCAAGCAAACCTCTCCATCATTTACAAGATCACCCATCATCTCTCCTGTTTCATGATTGGTGATTTTTGTTCCGCAAGGGATTTTGATATAAAGATCCTCACCGCTTAATCCGGTTCGTTTTCTGGACTGACCTCCTTGACCGGAGGTTGCCTGAAATTGATTCTTTACACTAAAATCAATCAATGTATTGATACCGGTCGTCGCGACCAAATAAACACTTCCACCAGAACCGCCGTCACCGCCGTCAGGACCACCTTTTGGGATATACTTTTCTCTTCTGAAGCTTGCCATTCCATTGCCGCCATTTCCCGCTCTGACATTAATAACCGCTTCATCTATAAATTTCATTTTTTTACTGTAGCAAAAAAACTCCAAACTTTGATTTATGGAGCATTAAGTTAAGTGGATTGAGATACTAGTCTGAAAGAGGTGTGACTATTGCGTACTGCTTTAAGCTTGGACCTTTTTTCTCAAATTTAAGTTCGCCATCAATCTTAGCAAATAGCGTGTGATCCTTGCCAATACCAACGTTTTTACCAGCGTGAAATTTGGTCCCTCTCTGCCTAACGATGATATTACCAGCTTGAACTATCTGTCCGCCATACTTCTTTAATCCGAGTCTTTTGGACTCTGAGTCTCTTCCGTTTCTGGAACTTCCGCCTGCTTTCTTATGTGCCATGTTAAGCCCTCTAGATGTTTACTCTTTATCTTTCTTCTTAGCAGCTGCCTTCTTGACACTGATGTTTGTTATTTCAACCAGTGAATAGTGCTGTCGATGCCCGAAGTTTCTTTTGTAATTCTTTCTTCTTTTGAATTTGATAACTTCAATCTTTTTTGACTTTCCTTCTTCAAGCACTTTTGCTTCTACCTTAGCATCTTTTATGTATGGAGTTCCGATTTTAAGATCGGCACCCTCACCCACTGATAGCACTTCATTAAAGACTACCTTTTTACCAATTTCAGCATCGAGTTTTTCTAACTTAAGCTTCTCGCCTTTAGACACTCGATACTGCTTGCCACCTGTTTTAATAATTGCGTACATTTTTTTAATAAATCCAATGTAAAGTGATCGCAATTCTATAGATTAAACCTTTTTTATTCAATAATTTTAATGGTCTGATATATTGTCCAAGCTTTCACCAAAAATGAGAATAATGGAGATAATGAAAAGCATAGAAAAAATCAGCAATCAAAAAGCGTCTTTAGATGAAATAAGGGGGCTGGTTTCTGAAGAATGGTCATTGCTTGATCAAGAAATAGAGAAACAGCTATCAAGCGACATAGAGCTTATAAATAATGTCTCACAATACATAGTGAATAGCGGAGGAAAAAGAATCAGGCCGCTTATGGTTCTTTTATCGGCAAAAGCTTGTGGAGCCTCAGATATTGATCGTATTGTCAAAGCGGCAGCAATGATCGAATTTATCCATACTGCCACTTTACTTCATGATGATGTAGTGGATAACTCAGATTCAAGAAGAGGCATTAAAACAGCGCACCAAAACTTTGGTAATGAATCAACAATCTTGGTTGGTGATTTTTTATACTCGAGGGCCTTTCAAATCATGGTTCAAATCAATCATATGGGAATCATGGAGATTATGTCAGATGCGACAAATACAATTGCTGAGGGAGAGGTATTGCAACTGATCAATAGCGGAAACCCTAAAACCAATAAAGAACAGTATCTTGAGGTTATTTATCGTAAAACAGGGAAACTCTTTGAGGCAGCAATGGTTGCAGGTGGACTTTTAAGTAACCAATCTCAGACCGTTATTCATAATTTGCAAATTTTTGGCAAAGAGTTGGGTATGGCATATCAAATTGTGGATGATGTATTGGATTACAGTTCCTCATTTGAAATCATGGGAAAAGATGTGGGTGATGATCTTGCCGAGGGAAAAGCAACTCTGCCAATGATTTATGCACTCGAAAGAGCGACACCAGAAATGCAGCAAATTATCACTCAAGCCATATCGAATAAAGATGCAAAAAATGTAGATAAGATAATTGACTGCATTCAAACAACAGGATCAATCGCCTCCTCCATCAACGATGCTCAAAAGAGAACTGAATTTGCATTGCATTCTATTCAATCACTCGATAACAATTTGTATAAGGAAGCATTAATTAACTTGGCAGAAATCATATTGCATCGAACTTATTGACAATAGCGTGAGCGAGAAGAATACACTCATATCTTTCTATAAATTCATCAACTGGGGAGGTATTTCAAAAAAAAAGAAAGAGTTAGAAAGCTTCTGCAAAGAGAGAGATATTCTCGGCACTATTATTCTTGCTAATGAAGGCATCAATGGGACCATTTCTGGCAATGATGAAAATATAAAAGAAGTTGTGGAATTCTTAAAATCTCATCCTGATCTTGAGGATTTGAATCCAAAATACTCTTATGCATCTGGAGAAACCTTCGGAAGGATGAAGGTAAAGATAAAGAAAGAAATTGTCACAATGGGTGTAAATGGGATCAACCCNTCTGAGATCACTGGNGAGCANATAAAAGATNAAANATGGAACGAACTNATCAATGATCCCNATACTCTAGTTATTGATACGAGAAATCAGTATGAATATTCCATTGGAACCTTTAAAAATGCNATNAATCCCAAGACCGATTCATTCAGAGANTTTCCAANATGGATTGATGAAAANCTAGANGAANTNATGANCNATAAGAAAAGGGTTGCGATGTTTTGTACCGGNGGCATACGTTGTGAAAAAGCAAGCNCACTNATGATTNANAAAGGATNNNANGANGTCTATCAATTAGATGGNGGGGTCATAAAATATCTTGAGGAANTNAATGAATCTGAAAGNCTNTGGNATGGTGAATGTTTTGTTTTTGATGATCGTGTTTCAATCAAACANGGNTTAGTCGAAGGTGACTTCTCTCTTTGTCATGCNTGCAGGATGCCAATCAGTGAAGANGATATTGCANCTGATGAGTACATTGAAGGNATTAGCTGCCCAAATTGTTTTGGAACCCACAGNGAAGAAAAAAAGAANCGCTTNGCNGAAAGACAAAAACAAATCAAACTNGCNAAGCANAGNGGNGANAAACANATNGGCAAAANATATTAAGGTATTNATGCCANAAANANTCAAGAAGCCAGAATAACTGGCTCCTTGAAAGTGAAAGATCTAGTCTTGAATCAAAATCAATAAATCATCTGAATGTTCAAGGATATCGAGTTTTGCTGTTGCAAGCTCTTCCCCTAAGATCTTATTTATTGCATCATGTTTTTTCCCAAAATCTGAGAAATTCTCAAATCCACAATCAATATAGTGGGCGATTTCAGGTCCCCAAGAATGAAAATAAAGGTTACAAGCTCCAAATGCTCTGCTGAACGCATCAAAGAGTTTATCTGCTCTCTCTTGCCTTTCTGCAATAGTCAGATATGGTCCAAATTTCCATTTCATCCAAAGAAGATTGACTGGAGCTTCACTTAAATTAGCTTTTTGAACATGCAAAATATGGTCAGTATGGCCAGAATAATTTTGAGTAATTGCCATGCGATCATCATCTGCATCTGATTTTATTCGAATCGCTTCAAATTGATCAAAATCAGTAAAGAAACAATAAGCATAAAAAGCTCTTTGGCCTCCATACCAATGACGATAAAGTCCACAATTATTGAATCCATATGATTCCTGATCAAGCTGCAATTGAACCAGCTCCTTCTCAAGTTCAGCTGGATTCTGGCCAGGTGATATTTCATATGTCGAAAGCAACATATATCCATTGTCAGCAGGCTCATCGGTCGCGTGACCATCGGCATTAAGATCAAATGTAATCAATGCCATTAAGGTTAATAAAATTCTCATAAAGTCCTCCTTTTTTTATGATTATTTAATCCTATATGATCTCAATCATTTTTAAAGTTTAAAAAATATCTTAAATCTATAAGCAATCAATCAAAACCTATGAAATAGAGTGTATGATTGGTTGTAATGAAGTTAGATGCAAAAATGAGTGCTTGGATTTTCCCAGTCCACATATATGCATTACTTATACCACTGATTTTAATCCCTGCGATCATTCAAAATGAATCGTTTCTAAATGACCGAGTTTTTCAGCAAAGTTTTATCTTCTATGGTGTTGTATTTTTGATTGCAGGAAGCTTCTTTGAAGTCTGGCAAAATCACATCGATGAATGGTATGTCACTGATGATTCTGCAAGCGGCAATGGATACAGCTTTCTTGATGGTCTTTTTTCTTTTTCTATATTGGTTGGCCAATGCATCATCCTATATGCATTTATTGGGAACATATCTCTGATTAAATACTTATGTTTAATTCTGATTCTGGTCATGCCAATAATGTATTACAAAAAAATACTCCCTTTTTTGCCTCTTACTATAATAGGGGTAGCAAATACCATCACTGCATATCTTATTTTTGGACAAGAGGTAATTTTCCTCCAGTTTTTGACCATTGCACTCACCGTCATATGTTTCAATAGGCTTATTGAAACCGAGAATCAGTTCTATCATGGACTGACAACCTTATTTGCATCCAGTGGAATTATTTTCTTATACCTCGCAATCAAACTCGCAGCAAATGGATAGAAGAACATTTACAAAATTAATTGGTCTTTTGGCTTTGCCATCCAACCAGGGCTTTGGAGAGGTACTTAGGAACCCAAAAATAGTCGTTGTTGGTGCAGGAATTATAGGAACAATGATTGCATATGAACTGGTTAAAAAAGGTGCCAAGGTCGTCCTAATTGATAAAGAAATCCCGGCCTCTGGTGCAAGTGGAAACTCTTTTTCTTGGATTAATGCGACATATCCAAAGAAGCCTTTCACTTATAATCTTCTATCTCAAATGGGAATTGAAGCCTACAAAAATCTAGAGACAGAATTTAACTTTGATATTAAATGGAGCGGTTCACTTGAATGGTTCGAAGAACTCGATCAACAAGAAAATTTATTTGCTGAAATTAAAGCAATAAAAAAATATCCAACATACACACCCGTGAGCCTGATCTCTTCATTGGAAGCAGAATATTTGGAACCCAAGGTTGACTTTGGAGATGATAATACAATCGTTCATTCTGAGTCAGATGGCGCCATTGATACAATCCGGGCAATTCAAATGATTCATAATGAGTTTGAGAGATTAGGAGGAGAAAGTATTTTTTCGTGTGAGTTTTTAAAACTCAATGAAAAAAATGGGAGGCTCAAATCAATTGATACAGCCAAGGGGAAAATTGAAGTCGATCATGCGGTCTTTGCATGTGGAATAGATACTGATAAAAGCCTGGGTATAGATACTTCATCGACTCCAACCCCTGGAATCATTTTGGAGTCTAAACCAGTTGAGAATCGTTTCAATAAAATAATTGTTGGTCCAGGAGTACATATTCATCAACAAAATGACGGAGCAATAATATTAGGAGAGCAAGATGGTGCTCCCATCAACCACTATGATCGCCTAAAGGAAAGACCAGATAAATTTCCAAATAAGGAATTTGAAGAATTACATACTGAAAGAATTATAAATACAGCAAAAAATTTCACCACTGGGCTTGAAGATATTGTAATTGAAAAAATCTCCATAGGATGGAGACCCTTACCAAAAGATCGAATTCCAATCATTGGAAGACATAAGAAAATAGAGGGCGTCTATGTATCCATGATGCACAGTGGAATCAGTTTGGCAGCAATTGTTTCAAAATTGGTTTGTGAAGAAATTTTAGAAAATAAAAGCATTCCTCTTCTAGATGATTTTAGACCATCCAGATTTGCTTGATATGCGAATGTACAAATGTAAAATGGCGACTAAATGAAAGCAGATAAGAAATACATATATATATTCGGTGGATTGGCCTCTATTCCATTTCTAATTCTAGTCTTATTCAACGCTTGGGCCTTTCTGTCTATGCTTTTTTTTCCTGAATACAATCCAGTAGCAGTCATTTGCGGTCCAAGAGTATAAAACCTCTTGTTCTGATCACCCTCCTCTCATTTTCTTTTGGGCAAAAGAGCTTGGCAGAACTTCAGGTGAATAATGCATGGGTCAGATCAGCGCCGCCAAACTCAAAAGCATTCTCAGGTTATTTGAGATTTAAGAACGCATCTCCAAATGAAATAACAATAAAGAAAATGAAGTCGAATGCTTTTGATCAAATAGAAATCCATTCTTCATTTGTTGAAGATGGGATTTCGACAATGAGAAAAATAGATAATCTAAGAATTTCTGAGAACTCTGAAATGAAATTAGAGCCAGGCGGCTACCATTTAATGTTAATGAGTCCAAAAAAAGATATCAAAGAAGGAAATTTAGTCGAGCTGATCATCTATTATGAAGATGAAGATAGAATTAAGATCCTAAGAAGCGATGCAATGGTATTAAGGAATGGTCATGAGTAAAAGAAATATCATTTTTATACTATTTATTCTCTTTGGTATCAGTGGACTATTTACTTATTTTCAGTCATTGCCCTCTCTTTTGGCAAAAAAACCAACTCTGGCTACGGGCAAAATTCTTGCAAGACCAATGGAGATAGATCAATTTGAACTTATTGATCAAAATAATGCTGCCTTCAACAATAAGAGTCTTGAAGGAGGTTGGACGGTTCTTTTCTTTGGTTATACAAACTGTCCTGATGTTTGTCCAACCACTATATATAAACTGGCTGAAATTAAAAATGTAATCAAAGAAGAGCTTCCATCAACTGACTTTAATACTGTTCTCGTCACCCTCGATCCAGATCGAGATTCGACTGAGAGATTGCATGAATATATTGGTTATTTTGACGAGACCATGCTCGGTGTTACAGGAACATATGAAAATATTCAGTCTTTCACCTCGAGTCTCAGTGTCTTCTATCAAAGAATCAATAAAGAAGAAGGTTATGATTTTAATCACACCGCTTCTATCTTTGTCTTTGATAAGAATGGCTCGCTGCTTGCAACAATGAGTCCAGCAAACACCATCGGTGAATTAACAGAAGACTTTTATACGATATTGAATAATTTCTAAGATTTTTATGAAAGCATGTTGGGATCCATGCCCACGCTTTTCATCTGATCAACTACAACATCCTGATCAATGGCATCAATCCCATTGTCTCTGGCAAAGTCTTCAACATTGTTAATAGCCATTTCAAGAATTCCTGAAGGAGCTTTTGCAATCATGGCTTTTGCCTCTGCACTCCAACTCATACTGATTTTTGAATCAAAAGCATCTTCTTCAATTGGTTGATCAATTTTCTCTTTAGCTCGTTTTGCCCGGTCTCTTTTTTTCCAATAATCGGAATCTTCTGGCTTAGTTGCTTCCAGTACAGCTCGAGCATCAGGTATGGATGTCATGATCGTGAGCAAGCTTTCTAGGTATTTACTTGGAATCACAACAAACATCTCCTCTGGCTTTAATCGGTTATTCATTCTTCCGCCTAAATCACCAGGTGTTATTACAACATTGTCATCGTGCCATGGTGTCGCAAAGAGATCGCTGCAGAAGGATGATCCACAAGCTCCTCTTGGTGGTGTGCCATCTATAACGGTTCTAGCGCCGCCAATAAAATTGGCCCAATGAGGATTACAAACAACAGCAATCCAGTCGATTTTGACATTCTCTGGTACATCTAAAAGTGGAGCAGCGCCAATGCCAACAACAGTATTTTGAGGAAGAACATAATCCCCAGATTTTATCTTCTCAGCAGCCTCATCAGTATAAACCGGAATATTGACAGCAAGGTATTGGCCATTCCTAATCTCGTCTGTCCCTTCATGAACGCCTGCAGTATAAACTCCTGTTGTGCAATCATGGTGATCCCTATCAAATGAAACGACTTCGCCTTTATCCATTGCATGCCTAAGAATTGAGCAAGGCACTACCTTCTTTTTTTCGTACTCTTCAGGGATTTCAGAATAGAAAAGACTCACTGCAACAGGGTTGCCCCTCACCTTCCCTCTAAGGGAATCCTCTAATGCATTTAGATCTACCATTATTTTAAGTATAGTATTTATATTGAAAAAAAGCTTAGAATCACATTATGTCATTTTGGAAGAAGAAAAGTGAAAAGTGGGTAGAAAGCCCATTACATAATAATTGGTATCAATCCAGCTCCTACTTTTTGAGTTCATTTGCACTGATCACTTCGGTCGATGAGGAAGGCGTAACTAGTATTGGGCCTTATCAGCTGTCATTCCCATTTGGTGTGATAGAGCGAAGAGAATGGATTGTGATATCTAGGCGTGGTTCAAATACATCAAAAAATTTATTAAGAAATAAAAAATGTGCTCTTAATTTTGTCGAATACGACAAGAAGCATATCCCAAATATTGTTGATCTTGGTTATCCAGGTCAAGCGCCTGAAGAAAAAATGAAGGACTGCACTTTCGAATTAGAAGATACTCCAACGAAGTCATTTGTTAATGATCCTGAAAGACCTAAAGTTATCAAGGAGGCTTTTCAAGTTTTCGAATGTGAACTAAATGACAATCCAGACGATTTTCACTATGCAGGAACTGAATTTACAGAATATTTGCTTTTAAAAATTAATCATGTCCATCTCAGAGAAAGATGGAGAAATAATCTAGACAAAGGAAATGACATGGAAATACCAAATATGCCAATCAGTTTTGGCTTTAGAAATGCAAACCAATTCTGGTTTGCGAAACATAAAAAGGCATTTTGGTTACCAACTCCTGAGAATAAAGGGGCAAAACATGATGCGGTAATGTACATTGCAAATAGACTTGATGAAGAAATTACTTTCACAGAAAATGCTTGCAAACAATTAACTGGAATACCTAAAGTCTTCGTAAAAACTGCGTTGAAAGGAATTGTTAAAGAAGCAAAAAGTCAAGGCATTAAAACCATTGACAAGGCATTTATCGAGGAAGTAAATAGCAAAAGGCAATAGGCTTATGTCACACCGAACAGATGCTTTACCAAAGCTAA
>PBEI01000002.1 GCA_002718375.1 Gammaproteobacteria bacterium | reverse complement strand
TTTCGTAAATGGCCTGATTCTCAGATGCTGAAGTAATGGTTGCTAAATGACCACCAAGACTTTCGGCATGTGCTTTTGCCTCTGCAAATGTTTTTCTTTCCTTGACCCACTGATAGCGATCTTCATCTGCAGAAGAGGCCTGTATTTTTGGATCAGGTTGGTTATTGAAAGCTTTTACCTTGAAATTAAAGCCAATATCTCTATCAGGATTTTCTTCCCTAAGCTGACTTAATATCTTCCAGTGTTTTAAATAACTTATTTGTGCATCCGATAATTTAAGATTTACATCACTTGGGAGCCCTGATCCTTCAACCTTATTTCTCTGCATTTCAAGATCAGGGTCAAATTTATACTTTCTTAGTCCTGGTGAGTTGATTGACTTTATTCTTTGT
Source organism: Gammaproteobacteria bacterium (assembly GCA_002718375.1). Next base: position 87,238 of record PBEI01000002.1, on the reverse strand, counting down.
TTTAATGGAGCTTCTGCTTGCTCCTCAGGCTGGAATCTGCCTGATTGGCTCTTTCTGGGTCCATTCTTAGGAAATGGTATATAACTGATGAATTCACCCTCTATGAAATGACCGACTTGGTTGCTGTATCTGTTTGCCGATGAATCAGAAGTTCTTTGTCCAACAGTCAGTACATATTTTGAACTACCGGAATATGGATATATCCGAATTATAATTGTTCCACTCGAAGGCAAATTAATTGTTTCATTATTCTCAGTCGAATCATCTGTGTAACTGAAGTCAATTCCAGTCCCATCTTGATTATAGAGATACATATCCAGATCATTGCTTGAATCATAATCTGAGACTTGAAGATTGGCATACATGCCCTCTGTCAATTGAATTGAGTAGAAGTCTGAGGCATCTGAACATGTGCTGCTTCCTCCAGCATGGCCAATTACTGTACTTGGGTTAACTATGCTTTGCTCACTTCCAAAAGTATTGGAAACACAATTCTGGTCAGTTGTATTCGGTACATCAGAATCAAGAACAAAATATCTAGATGCCAGAGCAGTAACGTCAATATCATATTCTTCATATAGATCTGTGACATTTATTGTGAGATTTTGAGTATTGGTTAATTCGCCATCACTGACAGCAACGCTGATAGAATAAAGATCTTTCACCTCATAATCAGGGGCTGTTATAAAGTTAATTTCACCCGAATCATCGATATTAAATAAAGCTGCATCAGAACCTCTGACTGAATATGATAAGTCATCCCCATCCTCATCTTGAGCATCTACAAGTCCGGCATAAGTCTGATTCTCATTTGCATTGAAAGTGCTATTTGAATTAATCAAAGGGATATCATTTACATCATTGATGTTAATGGTTAAGTTTTGGCTAGTGGTATTGACGCCATCATTGACGGAAAGAAGAGCCGAATAGGTGTTTTTGCTCTCATAGTTGGGAGCTGCATCAAATGTAATAATTCCTGAGCTACTGATATTGAGAGCACCAGCATCATCGCCGCTCAACTGGTAAATCAAAACATCTCCCTCAACATCTGAAGCTTCAACAGTGCCTACACTCGTTTGATTTTCATCTGCATTGAGTGTTGATGAAGAGCTGATCACTGGAAATACATCATTTAGGTTTGTGATATTAATGGATAAATCTTGGCTGATTGGTGATGCACCATCACTCACAGTCACTGTTACTGAATAGCTGGTTTTGGTTTCATAGTCTGGCGCTGTATTAAACGTAATTGTGCCACTATTACCGATGCTGAGAGAGCTTTGATCAGTGCCGCTGAGTGTATAAGTTAAGCTGTCTCCGTCCTCATCAGTTGCCGTGACAGTACCAGCTGATATTTGGTTTTCTGGAATTGTTAAACTATTCACTGATGAGATTGTGGGTGGATCATTGACATCATTTACTGAAATAATGAATGTTTCAGAAAAACTCAATCGTCCACTATCATTTGATATGACATTAAATGAATAGTTATTTTTAGCTTCATAATTTGCTGAAACAGTGGATTTAAGCTTTAACTGATTGCCGTTGATCACTTCAAATGAGCTTGAATCATCACCAGAGAATGAATAGGTGTGTGTATCATCAGCGTCATCATCATTGGTGCTCAGAGTTCCAACAATTGCTCCAGTATCATTCTCATTAATCGCATTTGCTGATAATGAAATAGATTCAGGTGCATCATTGATGTCATTGACAGTAATTATGAAATCCTCAGATGTCGATAGACCGCCAGTATCTGTTGTCGTGACTGTGACAGAATATGAATTTTTTGTCTCATAATCTGCACTCAGGTCACTCTTTAGCTTCAATTGTCCATCCGATACCTCAAAGGATGCTGCATCATTCCCAGTCAATTCATAAGTATGGTTATCATCGGCATCTTCATCATTGGTTTCTAGATTTCCAATGACAGCACCATCTGAGTTCTCGTCAATGGCACTGGCAGAAAGAGTAATCAATGTAGGTGCTTCATTTACGTCAATCACTTGAAGCGAATAAGAAAGGGTGGCTTCCTTATTGGCATCATCCTTCGCTGTGATTGAAATTGTATAAGTATTCTTGCTTTCATAATCAGCACTTATCGTATCTTTCAACTTAAGCTGATCATTCACCACTTCAAAGGAATCCGCATCAGTCCCTGAAAGCGTGTAAGTAACATTTGCACTAAAGTCTGGATCTGTTATCGACAGATCGCCAACTATTGCACCACTGACATTTTCTTCAAAATTAGTTGCAGTGAGCTGAATTGATCCAACCCTTAGAATAAATTCTTGATTAAATGTCGCACCATTGGAGTCAGTAGTTGTAATGATTACTGTTATGGTGCTTTGTGTAGCGTATTCAACTGTATTTCCAGGCTTGAGTTTAAGCTCTCCATCGATCACTTCAAAACGATCATCACTAACGATATATGTGTGAGAATCATCAGCATCCTCATCGTTGGTTGTCAGTGTTCCAACAACAGCGCCATCAATTTTCTCTGGAACCCCTGTGGATGATAAAATAATTTCTGTCGGAGTATCATTGGTATCAATTACATTGAGTGCAATACTCTTTGAAATGCTTGAACCAGACTCATCCGTGCTTTTGATATCGAGAGTATAATTATCTTTAACTTCAAAATTGGCTGCAAAACTATCCTTTAACTTCAATTGATCGTTTTTAATCTCGAAAGAGCTCGCATCAGTCCCAGATAATTCATATGTATGGGTATCGCCATACTTATTGTCATCATCATTGGTTGTAAGGTCACCAATAGTCACACCATCCGAGTTTTCATTGAATGCATTTGCAGACAAGCTGATCTCAGATGGTTGATCATTGGTATTGTTCACTGTTAAATTAAAAGAATCATTCGCATTGAAACTGCCATCACTGGCAGTGATTTTGATTCCAATCACTCCTACATCATCATTTCGCGGAGTGCCTGAAAAGGTGCCTGAGACACCATCAAAACTCATCCATCCTGGTAAGCTTTCTCCATCACTCAGAGATGCTGTATATGAAAGCGTATTTCCGTCAACATCGAAGAATGTTCCATTGGGAATGGCAAAGTTTAAAGGTGAGTCTTCGTCAATGCTCTGATTTAAAATGGCTGAAGATAGAATTGGAGCTTCATTCACGTTTTCAATCTTCACTACAACTTTCTCTGTTACAGTCTCTCCAGCACTGTTTGTGGCCGTCACTACAAGTGTATATCTGGACTTCGTTTCAAAATCAGTAGTGACATTGCTTTTCAATTTAATGGTGTTGCCATCGAGAATAAAATATTGAGCATCATCTCCGGATAACTCATAGGTAATACCGTCACTGCTAAAAGAGCTATCAATAATCGATAAGATCCCAACAGTGGCTCCAGCCTCATTCTCAGAAATGGTTTTATTGCTGACACCTAACTTCTCGTTCAAATCGATCACACTAATGATCAGAGCTTGAGTATTACTGTTACTCCCATCACTGACCATGATCTCAACATCGTAGAGATTATTAAAACCATTATCACCAGGATCCTCGTAATCGGGTCCGGCTTTAAAGCTCAAAGCCCCTGAGGAAGGGTTAATATTAAACAGATCTTTATCGGCTCCGCCGGAAATGCTATAAGTCAGGGTATCACCATCAGCATCGATAGCCACTATGGTGCCAATATCCACCTCGTTCTCATCCATTGTCAGGGTGATCTTACCTGTCAGTATGGGTGCATGATCAGTGATACTGGCAGGCTCAAAAGACAGATTAGCATCGCCCAGTCTAATGGCGGTAACACTCGGTGTATCCTCTGGGTTATAAGTTGTTTCTGAGAGAGGGTTCCCTGTATTGGCATCATAAAAGGTTAAGCTGGGTTCTAAACTGATCAGCTCCACATTGTGTTGTAGGACTTTAAGAGCATCTTGGATGGTGATCTTGCCATCGCCATTAATTTCAGCGGCTTTTATTTGTAGATCATCTAGGGTTCGAAGTTCAACGATGTATTGGAGGATATAAAGAGCATCTTGGACAGAGATCGGATCAGTACCGGTCTCGGCCAGAGAAGCTTCTAGACTGTAAGTATTAGTGGTGGTATTTAACGTCACCTTCCCTTCTGCATCAGAGGCATAGATAGTAGTAGTGCCATCGGATTCAGTTTGGGTGACCTTCACTCCTGCTATAGGCTTATTATTAGCCCCGAAGTTAAAGCCGAGAGTATCAGTGGTAAAACTGCTGGTAAACTCTTGAGCTAAATTATTGCCATTGATATCCTCAACCGCTGTGGTGACATGAACGGTATAAGTTGCATCTGCTTCCAGAGTTGATTGAGGACTTAACTGATAAAAGGTTGTTCCAGGCCCGACACTTTGCAGAGTAACGACATTGCCACTCGAATCTGCTAAATAGATGTTATTGGTATATGTCTCCCGATTCATCTCCTCACTAAAATTCACTTGGATCGGAGTAATGGCTCTGGAAACTCCAGTTGCTCCATCTGCTGGGGTAACACTTGTTACGGTTGGTGGTGTTGTGTCCGTGCCCTCATCAACATCAGTAACATTGATCGTTATTGCTTGAGTAGTACTGTTGGCACCATCACTGACACTGACGGTGATGGAATAACTGCTTTTGGTCTCGTAATCCGGAGCGGTGTTGAAGGTGATTATCCCAAAGTTAGTCCCATCACTAGCGGTGCTGATGCTGAAAGATGCAGCATCGGTGCCCGATAGTGAGTAGGTTAAAGGACCGCAATTAGCATCGCTAACGGTCACCGTGCCCACAGCTGTCTGGTTCTCTGCAGCACTGAAAGTGGCTGCTGAGGTAATGACTGGGCTGCAGACATTGTCACCGGATTCGGTGGTAAAACTGCTGGTAAACTCTTGGGCTAAATTATTACCGTTGGTATCCTCAACCCCTGTGGTGACATGAACGGTGTAGGTTTCATTGTTTTCCCAAAGTGGATCTGGCACGAGCTCTTGCTTTTCAGGGCCTGTTTGTTTTCGATGTTCTACTTTGTTACCGCTGGAATCAGTAATATAGATGTTTTCTGGGTCCGACTGGTACAGAGAAGGTTCGTACATAATCTCACTAAAAGAAATTGCTATTTCCGCACCTGTGGATATATCAGTGGCACCATCAACTGGAGTAATGCTTGCTATGGTCGGAGGGGTTGTGTCTGAAGATGAATCTAAAGTGGTGAAGGTGCTGGTAAACTCTTGGGCTAAATTATTCCCACTTGTGTCTTTGACACCCGTGGTGACATGAACGGTGTAGGTTTCATTGGATTCCCAAAGGTCCAGAATAGTTTGCTGGGCGGGAGTGATAGTGTAATTTTTTGCGCTTGACCCTCCATTTTTTGTTGTCACTCTGTTACCACTTGAATCAGATACATAGATATTGTCACTGATTAAGGTGTCAGCAATCATATCCTCACTAAAACTAATTGATATATGTTGACCTCTTGAAATTTCAGTTGAACCATCTTCTGGATTAACGGCATTCACGGTTGGCGGGGTCGTTTCATTAGCTGTGAGCTCAATAGATGCAGGTAAGCCCAATGCTATCAACTCTTCTTTTGTATAACTCTTAGCATTACCAATTGTGTCATACATGACAAAGCCACCAAGCTCGTATGTGCCATTTGCATCATCGGTATTGGTGAACTCAGCAGTCAACACAGCTGGACTTGATGAATCGCTATTTATTCTGAATTGTTTGTTAAGTCCACTCCCTCCTGGTGGAGAGAAATAAACATAACTGTAAATAGCATCGAGTAGAGAATCATCAGTGAAATTTGCGGTAATAGAGACGGTTTGATTGCCAGAACTGACATTGATGGATGTCTGATCAATAGAAATTGAGTTGAGGACTGGAGCTTCGGTGTCGTCAGCAGCTACCAATGACTGATTTGATAACAAAAATAAGCTTGATAAAAAAAATATTTTTAGATTCTTAGGCACTTACTAATGATAGACCCGTTAGTGATATGTACAAGATTATTTATTATAAAATTTGATAACTCTAATTTTAAGTAAAATAATGCTTCTAATGAATTGATTTTTTTGATTCTCAAAAGCCATAATCGAAATTAAGACTTGATGAATAAGTTCTATAAAGAAATGTTAAAAGATGCCGAAAAAGTATCGAAAAGCATTAAGCCACTATCCAAGAAACAAATGGTTTTGATGCTTTGTGAGATTTGTGAAGATCTAGAAAGAAAGGATCTTATGAGATTGAATAAACGTAATCTGCAATTATTGCTTGCTTTAATGAGACAGTAAAAATAACTTAAGAAAATCCAGAATTTCAGTATTGTATTATTAAGGTAAATTTCAAAGGGGGAGTTTCATGGAAGGATTACAGTATATTTTGATCTGTGTTGGTATTATCGCTGCACTATTTATTCTGGCCTCATTTGTCATTAAAGACTGATTCGACTCTCAATTCGGATCACTCTATTTCTACAAGAGAGAATTGACCCAATACTTGGGTTTCAAAAGTCAGTGTACCTTTTTCTAAATCAATCTTATTTTCATAGCTCTTTCTGACCTTGGGATGAATCTCAAATGATTCTGATATCTCGTTATAGACCATTGGAACGATATTTTCAGGATTGATAACCTTATCCTTCTCATAAGGAATTGTAATCTGAGCGGGAACATTAAAAGTCGTTCGGTATGGACCAAAGAAAACCGTCCCAGAAACAGCCTTTGAAAGCACTGGCATCTCCTTCTTTGGTGAAGACAACTCTTGAAGTCCTATGACAGCATTGAAATCATCCTTTGAGCTATCCAAGAAATCTGAAATCTTATCGTACTCATTGATTGCCCTAACTGCGGTGGGTCCAGTGTTCGGATCATTGTCTGTTTTGGGCCTCCAGCGATTATCCCAGGTATATGATTCTGGAATATTTGGATTGGGATCCCCTTTGACAACCACTTTTGCACCTTTCATATGACCTTCTTTCACTTCTACTGTTCCACCGTCTTTTTGAGTGATCTCCCCTTCTGCCAAAATACTGATATCCAAATCTGGATAAATACCCAATCTTTCTATTCCACCTCGAATCCTATTTGCATAATTGATGGCTATCTCATCAGAATAATCTTCAAAAGCCTCCATCAGTTGAAGCCTTGTAAACCCTTCTGGGCACTTACCATCAATGGTTTCAGTTTGTTCGTATTTACCAGGAGCAAAATGTTTTTCACACCAAGTGACACTCAATTCTCCTCGATGAATCTCTTCAATAGAGTTCAAAGGAAAATTCAATGNTTCTCTCATGTTTATAATTAAAACCCAGTAGGTATATCCCCAATGAGACAATTGAATGATCACCTCTTCCTTGTTTTGATTCAGTATTGCGTCTTCAATTGCACCTCTAAGGTTTGTGTATTGAAGAGGATCATCTTTGTATCCGAGCTGATTTCCACTGAATAATGCATATGCATATAAGTTATTCGTTCTGGCATCCTCTGTCCCAAAACCATTCGTTTTAAGGAAAGAAATATTGTATTGATCTTCGTTTTGCTCAATATATCGCTTAAAACTTAAAAAATTTAAATAAGCGTTTTCATGAAAAACTTCGTTGATAAAGGGAGCAGCATTGGACATGGGTCCTCGGGGATTTGATCCTGGCCATGGAAGTCCAAAAGTTGTGTATATAACTGAAACATCACTGCCTGGTTCTATGTGCTTCAAATGGCGTTTGAGATTCTGATGCATGATGTGATTGTATTCGGGTGTTCTTCCATACATTCTCACTTGATTGATATTGTAATCTTCTACATCAAAGCCTGCCCTGCATAGAGATTGAAGAGAAAGATTGAGATCCCAGAAATTATTCGCATAGACATTATGATCAGCAATGGGCTTAGCTAGAACGATGTTCTTATAACCATTCCTTGCAGCACGGGCAATGGTGTCTTTGAGATGCTTGGTTTCTCCTGGAACATTGGAATAAAAACCCTCTGTTACTTTGATGCTTTCCCTAAAATACTCATCAATCCACTCTGCTATAAAAGGATCCCTTACAGTCTCAGATGAATCATATTCATTGAAAAATACTGGTGCATTAATATCCCAACCCATCATGCCTGAAACTCTTGCCTTATAGGCTTTATCGACCTCATAGAAGTCATTTACACCATTGGGCTTTTTAATAATATAAATTCCCTTAAGGTAATCTTCTCCAGTTCTGGGATCTGGTGAATAGCGAGTCAAAGGGAAACCGCCAGTATCAGATCTTGAATTCTGATTATAGTCCTTCATAGCAATGATCTCTGTATCACCAAGTTCATCTTTACTAAGAATGGGAGCATCGCCTCCTGCAAATGGAAACTCACCCGATTTATTATCAACCACTGGAATATATTTCATACCATCATCACTGATTCTGTATGCACCTAAATTGTCCCAGAGTCTTTCCATGCCATCGACCTTTCTGCCTAAAGCAAATGGCAGTCTTGAAATTTCGACTTGAAATGGAAAAGTTCCAACATGCCATTGAATACAGGCTTGAGTTGGAGACATCACCCGTTCGCCTCCAGATGTTCTCCAAAAGAGATAATCGTCATATGCTTTATTAAAACCCTCAGGAGTTCCCCAGCCAGACAATATAACGATTGGTACTTCCTTATCTTTAAGAGTTATGGGTTGATTATTTTTATCTAGAAGAACTGCTGGTGCATAACCAGAAGATGGTATGAATGTATTGTTGTAAAAAAATAATGCCAGAAATAATGCATATAAAACGAGGATAGATAAAAGTGCATTAATTAAGCGACGCAATTTCCTCCCCCTCTTCTATAGTCATTCATCTATCTAAGCTTTAATCAAAGGAGTGGAGATTTCAATACCTTAATTTTAATAATGATACTCATTTAGCCTAATTATCAATTTGTCTATCTTTGAATATTTGTTAGTCTAAATTTCAAAAGAATTTAACTTGGGGAGAAATTCAATGCACTCAAAATTACTTGATACCATATTTAAAAGCATTTTAATCCTGCCTTTTGTGCTCTCATCATCACTGACTTTTTCTGCAGAGTTAGAAGAAATTGTAGTGACAGNTCAAAAAAGAAGTGAATCACTTCAAGAAGTTCCAATTTCTATTGTTGCATTTTCTGGTGACGACATAGAAAGGCTCAATATCAGCAATACAATTGATCTTGTCAAAAATATTCCTGGCATGACGGGTGTGAACAATGTTGGTTTGCCACAGGCTGCTGCTTACTTTATTAGAGGCATTGGGCAGGATGAATCCGTATCGACAATGGATCCTGCAGTTGGAACATTTGTCGATGGTGTATTCATGTCTAGACAAATTGCAAACAACTCGAGACTCTATGATTTAGAGAGCGTTGAAGTCCTAAAAGGCCCTCAAGGAACCCTTTATGGAAGAAATACCACTGGTGGTGCAGTTCGAATCATAACTAAAAAACCCACTGAAGAAACTGAGGGCTGGGTTGATATCGCTTATGGTGATTATGAAACCATTGAAGCATCTGCGAAACTTAACTTTCCGGTTACGGACAATCTATATGCAAAACTAACGGCTTTTACAATCGACCAGGGTGAGGGTTTCTTGGAAAATGTAACACTTAATAGAGATCAATGGAAAAGAGATGCAACTGGTGCAAGAGCCCAATTTTTATTTCTTCCCAATGATCGATCAGAAGTTTTATTTACCATAGAGAATTCTGAAGACAATACTGGTGGAATTGTCGGTGCCAATAAACTGAGTGCCTGCTGTGGTGATGATATTTATAAAGTTGAGAGTGGCTTAGAAAATACTTGGGCAGAAACGGATTTTACTGCATATAGCATTAAAGCCACTATTGATCTGCAAAATGATACACAAATGGAAGTCATTGCTTCAGATCATGATTTATCACATAGTTTTAATAATGATTACTCTGATCAAGTTGTGCCTGCTTATTCAATCCCAAATTTAAGTGATCATGAACAACAAAGTTTCGAAATAAACTTCACTGGATCAACTGGAAATATTCAATGGGCAGCTGGAGCATCATATTATGATGAAAAAAGTCATGTGCTATTCGGTGATGCATTGTTCTTATTTGGAGGTGCCGTCGCAGGAACTTTCATGCGAGATATGACAAATACAACAGAAGCAACTGCAATCTATGCGGATTTAGATTTTGATCTTGGTGACGGATGGGGACTGACAATTGGCGGTCGATATACAGATGATGAAAGAGCTGTAGAGGTTGAACAGTTCATTGATCTCAATGGTGTACCTTGGGAAGCAAGAACAAAAGAAAACTTCATGGATAGAAGCGCTTGGTTATCAACTGCAGCCATTGGTCAACCATTTGATAATGCAACTGTTGAGGCTTTAGGGACACTTACATCGATTGAAGTTGATGAGTTCACTAGTCGAATTGTTGTTGATTATCAGCCAAATGATAATGTCATGTACTATGCCAGCATTGGAGACAGCTTCAAAGGCGGTGGCTGGGCATCAAGGGTGACTTCTGCTTCAGATTTTGTCGATTTAAGACCTGAATTTGTAGACAATATTGAATTCGGCATGAAAAGCCAGTGGATGGAAGATACGCTGCGATTCAATATCACGTATTTCAATGCAGATTATACTGACCTACAAATTACAGCAATTGACCAAGATACAGGAGCGTTTGTTTACTCCAATAAGGCCGATGCAGAAGTGGATGGCTTCGAAGGTGAGTTGCTCTATGCAGCGAGCGATGATCTTACTTTCTTTGCAAATTTTGCAACCCTTGATGGAGGTTATACAGAGCTTCGTCCAGGAGCTGAGGGAATTGCAGATAAAGACCTTAAAAGAACACCGGATTTCTCATACAGGCTTGGTGTAATCGTTGATCGCTCACTTGAAAATGGTCAATTGAATTTCACAGGTGTACTGAACAGAGAAGATGATTATTATAACAATCAGAATAATACACCGGCTGGCCTGAGACCTGCAGTCAGCAAGATTGATCTGACATTTACATATACTCCCAATGATGGGGACTGGAGAGTTATAGCTGGTTGCACAAATTGCTCTGATAAAAAGCTTGCACACTCTACTCTGGATTTTGCAGCTTTAGGCTTTATCACACAATTCCAAGATTTACCCAGACTTTGGAAAGTGTCTTACAAACATAACTTTTAATTTAAAAAGATAAACAAAGGCCGACTTTATGAGTCGGCCTTTTTTCTACTGAATATGAAATACAATAAACTTCTGGAGATAATGGAACGTGGGGGTTTCTTATTTTTTTGGGCATTTGGCCCAGTATTCAGATTGGTAAGCTTTATAAAAAATAAATCGGAGAAAAACTAAAGGCTTGCCTTTAAGAATAGTCCTTCAACATTTTCTTAAGTTCCAATGAATGTTGCTCCTCTTGGCCGATCTTATTTCTAGCAAATTCCTCTAAGAAAACAGACTTATTTTCAACTTCCTCGAGTAGTTCATTATATAAACTGAGTGCATGTAATTCATGCTCTAGACTTTCTTGAAGAATATCTTTTATAGAATGTTGATGCGTTTCCTCAATTTCCGCGATCTTCTGGCTGGGATGACCTTCTAAACCACTCAATAATTCACCTGCTTCTTGAGCATGAAGAAGAGACTCATTTGCTTGTGCTTGGAGAAATTCGACAATAGGGATACGATAAGGTCCGCTGACCATCATGGATGAGTGCGTGTATCTTACGACACCTGCGAGTTCATATTTCATGATATTATCAAGGATCTCACAGGTTTTCTTAATATCAATTTCGTTCATAATCCATAACAACTTATTTTGATTAGTATTATGATTTTATAGTGGATTTGAAGTAATTCAAGTTTCCGTATAAAGGCGTTGATTCCCTTTTTACCAGAAATACCGGTATTCAATCTAAGAAATCAGAATGAATTTTTCAGTTAAGAGAATTATTTCAAATAATCTTCCTTAACTGAATCAAAATTACCCACTAAGATAATATCACCAAAAAAATTATGCTTTTCATTGAGTTAATAAAATTTCTTAATAAAGATTCTGAGATATAAAGATCATTAATAAATTGGAATCCAGGATTTCTCTTATAAAAATTCTCCGCAGATTTGCATTGATTATTCTTTGACTGATGAGCATCTTGTTGTGAAAATTAAATCATGAACACCAAATTTATTTTTTTCTTAATACTTATTTATTCAACCCAGGTTGTCTTTGCTAAAGAAAATCCAGATATAATAAAAATTGAGGAGCCTGAAACGATCTTATTTATTGGCAATAGTTACCTTTATTATAATGATAGCCTCCATAATCACTTCAAAAGAATGGTAGAGGAATATAGAAGTGATTTCGATGGTGGAGCCTCCGTAAAATCATCAACAATTGGTGGGTCTAGACTCAAACATCATGATGTTGAAAGACTCATACAGCCAAAATCAATCAGTTCAATTGAAAAATTTGAATTGGTTATTCTTCAGGGCGGAAGTTCTGAGACACTCAATGAAGTCAACAGAAAAAACTTTTCATATTTTGCTAAAAAACACATAGATGCCATCAAGATGAATGGTTCTGAAGCTGCGCTCTATATGACCCATGCTTATACCAAGCCACACAGACGATTCATCAAAAATCAAATAGAGCTCATATCTGATACATACACAAAAGTAGGCAATGAAAATCGGGTTCTTGTTATTCCTGTTGGCTTGGCTTTCGATCTAGCATATCGTAAGAAACCCGATATCAAATTACATGAACAAGATGGAACTCACCCAAACCTTTTAGGAACTTATCTTGCGGCATGTACTGTTTTTGCAAGCATCTATAATAAATCTCCGATTGGTATAAAATACGATTACTTTGGTGAAATCAATGAACAAGACAGGAATTTTCTTCAAAGAATTGCGGATGAAGCAACATCTAATTATTACAACAAAACATTGAACTAAGGAAAGCTATATGAGCAGTCAAAAAAATTATCTAGTCACTGGCGCAAACAGGGGTCTTGGGCTTGAATTCACAAAACAGATATTACAATTAGGTCACAATGTTTATGCTGCATGCAGAAATATCAGAGAGATAGATGATTTAGATCTATTATCTAATGAATACAAAGAAAAATTGATTGTTGTTAATTTGGATATCATTGATCACGCTTCTATCATTGAATTGAGCGAAAAACTGAAAGATGTCTCAATAGATGTCATGATTAATAATGCTGGGACAATCGGCCCTCTTCCCTACTTTGAAAATACCTTCAAGCAACATTATGGAACCATCGATTATGATGTTTGGTCTGATGTTTTCAAAACAAATTTATTTGGGCCAGTAAAGATGGCTGAGACATTTCTAGAAAATATTGAAAATGGGAACGACAAAAAAATGATCTTCATTTCCAGTGTAGTCGGTTCGATTGCAGATGACCATCAAAAGGCCTTTGCATATGCAACCAGCAAAACTGCTCTAAATAAATCTGTGGCCTTATTGGCTGATATCCTTAAAGAAAAAGAAGTCAAAGTGCTTGCCATGTGTCCAGGCTATGTAAAAACAAGAATGAATGGNGGTGGAGCAAANCTNGAGCCNGANGANAGCATTGCNGGNATGCTCAANCAAATCGAAAAATTNGATATTNANTCNTCTGGNAGTTTTGTTNGATANAANGGNGAAAGNATNAANTGGTANAAGATTGGNNTNAATAAGATCAATNGATAGNNTNGTTGTTGGTGTNNAAAACATCGANNAAGCAANTCNATCTATGGGTCNATCAATTTGGTCTNNATATTGTCTCNNAAAGAGATGGNATNGATATNGATCTATCNAGACTNTGGCAACTNNNTGANNATGAGNTANTCAAACAAGCTTTNNTNGCAACTCCTAANATTGATGTNGGNAANATNCATCTTGTTCAATTCAAAAATCCATCNANTCCTGTTCGNNAAAATGCAAATNCAACTGATCTTGGNCCNAAGAACTTNGATGTGACNTGTCNTGACTTGCCNNGNAAGTANAANNAATTNATTNANCNNGGNTATNAATTCAGNTCTGANTATGTNNGATATCAAATTGANTCNATTGGNGCAGATGTNTTAGANGTTCAGATGCCTGGTCATGATNANACNAANATTATTTTTGTAGANCAATTGGGTGAAGAAATACAATTNTCTNNNAAAGGNTANGGNGNNATTACTTCACTTGTCACNATNGTTTCTGANCTNGATNAAGAAACNGATTTNTTTANNGATATTTTTNCACTNANAGAAGCNGTAAGCGAAGATCTATTTGGNGANCATGTTGAAAAGATGNTNGGNTTACCNAAAGGTGGAGGNTTGAGATTGAATTTACTTGAAGGNGATGAAATAGATCGNTATGGGAGAGTTGANNTNGTCAGNTACATNGGNGCTGANAANCAAGATNATTTATATANAATAGCNANTCCNCCAGCNCTTGGAACNCTNCANTGTNTNTTCAGAGTNGAAGACATNNCAANNATAAAANATAANCTTAANNNNAGATNNNTNAATTNTAAAGANCANGGATTANTGGATCTNATCTNCGGNANAGGTGAGNTNATCAGCTTCANATCTCCAGCTGGNNTNAGNATTGANGTACAGCAANTNTANNTTNNAAAGTCCANNAANTGAACNATGGTTTTTCCAAAGTTCTCNCCTTTCATTAATTTAATAAAATGAGCTGGGGTTTTTTCTATCCCAAAAACAAGGTCTTCAGTGTAATTCAAAAGACCCTTTTCATACCAAGTAAGAGCATCCTTTAAAAAAGATTCTCTCATGTCCTCAAAGTCATAAACCACGAAACCAAATATGGTAGCCCTTTGTTTGCAAATGTTTCCTAAATTTGGGCCTGATGGAGGCTTATCTGAATTATACTGACTGATCATGCCTGAGAGGATCACCCTTGAATTGAGTGCCAGATGTTTAGATAAAACAATGTTCTGAATATCGCCACCAGTATTGTCAAAAAAAACATCTACACCATTTTTAGATAGCTCACTCAATTTTTTATCGATGTCATCTTTTTTCCTGTCGATGCAAGCATCCAGCGAAGCATTACTCATAGCCCATTGACATTTCTTCTTTCCGCCAGCAATTCCAATAACCTGAGCTTTGTGGATTGATGCAATTTGACCAACCATTGATCCAACAGCACCTGAAGCAGCAGAGACCAAGACCAAATCATCTGGTTGCAATCTTGCAGGTCCAAGTAAAGCGGAATACGCAGTAAATCCAGGCATGCCAAGTATGCCAAGTGCTGTGGTGATAGGAGCAGAGCCGGTTCTGACAGAATGAACATCAGTTCCATCCGAAATAGCATGACTTTGCATACCTGATTCCATGACAACTAGATCACCAATATTAAAATCAGGATTTCTTGATTTAATAACTCGAGATATAGTTGAGCCCCTAGGCATATCTCCCTGACCTGGAGTTGTAAAAAAATGCCTCCCCACCATTGTTACACGTATATATGGGTCCAGAGCCAAATAGATTGTCTCTGCTAGGAATTCTCCATCTTCTGGTTCTTCTATTTCAAAATCTAGTATTTCAAAATCTGATTCCTTGGGAATACCTGAAGGTATTTTTTTTATTACTACTCTCTCGCCATTCATACTTATTTAATAAAAGGTCTTAAAAAAACAGTGGTAATTTTAATTTTCACTAAAACACATGTATTTATGTTCCTGATTTGGCTTTATTTTATCATTTTTTCATATAATAATGTCTTAAGACTATTAGCAAGTTCAAGCTAAATATAAACGACATATATTCAATTAAAACTATACAGAGATAACATGAAATCACTTAATGAAGAGACCAATAAGGTCAAACAAATCCAAATTTCAATTCCAAAAATAGAACAAAGAAGCATTCTTATACCTTCCTTATTCTCTCTTACACTGACTGCTTGTGGTGGATCTTCAAATATACTCCCTGTCGCTGCTCCAGACTCCTCTCTGAATGTAGATGAGGATAGTGGCCCGACAGAATTGAATATAGCCGCACCAACTGATGAGGATGTTAATGACACATTAACAATACAAGTCGATTCTGTTCCAGATGGTGGTGAAATTAGAACTGCAGATGGTGAACTTGTTACTGCTGGGTCTAATTTAACAATTGATCAACTAACGGGTCTAACTTTTACACCTAATCCAAATGCCAGCTCAGATCTTCAAACAATTGGAGCATTTTCATATACGGTAAGTGACCAGGCTGGAGGATCTGACTCTTCTACTGTCACTTTCGACGTTAATCCAATTCAGGATCCACCAACGATTACTGGTGCCATTGATTTTGCAATTGATGAAAACACAACCATTGTGGCTACAATCACTGGAGAAGATCCTGATGGAGATACCCTTACATATAGTATCAGCGGTGGTGACGATAGTGCTTTGTTTAGCATTGATAGTGCTTCAGGTGAACTTAGTTTTATTGCAAAACCAGATTATGAAAATCCACAAGACTCGGATGGCGACAATGTCTACTCAGTAGAAATCACTGTTGATGATGGCAATGGGAATACCGCATCACAAGGAATTGTTGTAACTGTTAACGATACGACCACAAGCATGACTCTGAGCGCTCAAGCAATCGATGAAAACGATGCTGGTGCTGCCATTGGTTCACTTGACACATATATTGATGATACCTCTGCCGTTGGAACGGTTACATATGCCGTTTCTGGTGTAGGTTCTGAAAATTTTGAGGTTGTTGGAGGAGAGCTCAAAGTCAAAGATGGGGTAGAGCTTGATTTTGAATCTCAGAGTAGTTACACATTGACCATCACTGCAACTGATGATGGTGGTCCAAGCACGTCGTTTGATTTCACTATAACAGTAAATGATGTCAATGATGCGCCAACAGACATTAGTATCTCCTCGATTGGAGTTCCAGAACAGCTTGATGGTGCTGATGTTGGTTCAATTACTATTTCAGACCAAGATGCAGGTGATACATTCACTTATTCAGTGAGTGATGATCGTTTCGAAATTGTGGACGGTGTTTTAAAGTTAAAAGCTGGTGAGACTGTTTCATATGCAGATGAGCAAACAATAACACTCTCAATCACAGTTACAGATGCTGCAGGTTCTGAATACACGAAAGAATTCAACTTACTCGTTGGATCGATTCAAATCAGTTCTACATCTTTTGCAGAAAACTCAGCTGGAGCAATAGTTGGTGATCTATCAATCACCGATCCAGATTTTACTACAAATGTTACATATACTCTCTCAGGTGATGATGCGGCCAATTTCGAGATCGTTAATGGTCAATTGAAATTAAAAGATGATGTAAGTGCGGACTTCGAAACCAAATCTTCATACAGCGTCACAATCACTGCTAAAGATGATGAAGATCATGAAGCGACTCTGACATATACAATCAATGTTACTGATGTGAACGAGGGTCCGACAGCGGTGAGTCTATCTGCCACTGCCATTGATGAGAATGGAGATGGTGTCGTGGTTGGAGACCTAACAACCACTGATGTTGATGCTGGAGAAACATTTGCGTATTCACTTTCAGGTGCAGATGCTGATTCTTTTGAAATAGTCGATGGACAACTTAAACTTAAAACTGGTGTCAGTGCCAACTTTGAGACCAAGAGTTCATATTCAGTAACAGTGACATCGACTGATAGTGGAGGCCTGACAGTAACCGAAAGCTTCACAGTAACAATCAATGATATAAATGATTCACCTGTTGCAATTGCCATCACCAATCAAAGCAATGATGAAGACTCGGCCTTCAGTTTCACTGTTCCTAGCAATACTTTCAGTGATGAGGACGGCGACACACTCACTTATAGTGCCACGCTAGAAGATGGCACCGCCCTGCCCTCATGGCTCACCTTTGATGCAGCCACTCAAACCTTCTCTGGTACACCATTGAATGACAATGTAGGCACAATCAGTGTCACTGTGACAGCGAGTGATGGCAGCCTCACGGCTTCAGACACCTTTACGCTCACTGTGGTCAACACCAATGATGATCCAACAGCGGTGAGTCTATCTGCAAGTGTGGTCAATGAGAATACCGATGGTGCAGTAGTGGGTACGCTTAGCACGGATGATGTGGATGTCGGGGATACACACACTTATACCTTATCGGGTGATGATGCAGCTTCCTTTGAAGTGGTGAATGGACAACTGAAACTGAAAGACGGTGTCAGTGCAGACTTTGAGACNAAGAGCACTTATGCNGTCACAGTCACCACCACAGATGGATCGGGTTCGACTTATGCTCAAAGCTTTAGCATCAATGTCAATGCTACACCTAATGGAATGACTCTTTCTAACCAAGCTGTTAATGAGAGCTATTATGGTCTTGTTATTGGTGATTTTACTACTTCAGACCCGAATACGGATGATTCATTTTCATACACAATTGTTGGTGGTGCTGACAGTAGTTATTTTGAGATCAGCAACACAGGTGAATTAAAATTAAAAGACAGTGTTTATGCTGATTTTGAGGAAGACGATACCCTAACAGTCATTGTCAGAGCTACTGATCAAGGAGGGCTTTATTTCGATAAGGCTTATAGTATCTCGGTTAATGATCTTCAGTATGCAACACCTGAAGCAAATGATATATCCCCAAAAAATATTACGACATCGGGTAATAGTATTATAGATAATCTATTATTGGGTTTTAGCATTGATTATGATCGCGATCCCTCAACTATACTGACAATTACATATAGTCTGATCACGACTGACTCTGCTTTTGCATCTTGGTATGGATTGTTGTCTCGATACTTAGGAGATTCTTTCCAAGATAGGATTGCGAATGGATCATCTGCTTGGGAGGATCTAGTAGATCAGGCATTCCAATATTGGGGTGCAGTCACTGGGATAAATTTTGTTAAAGTTGAAGAAACATCAACTCAATGTGGTGACATTCGTATTGGTCTAATGTCAAGCTGGGGAGGTCCAGGACCTCTTGGTTTTTCATTTGTAAATAATGAGTATTTTGGCTCAGAAGCATATGATGTTTGGTGTCTTTCTAAGTTTGATCCTGAGGACCCAAACTATAACTCTGAAAATACCTCCCCAGGATTTTTACTGATACATGAAATTGGCCACTCACTCGGATTGGCTCATCCTCATGATGGTGGTGGAATCAGTACTGCCATTCAGAACCCTGCTGTCACAGATGCATTTACTGTGATGTCATATGGTGGCAGAGGAAAACTAATGAATGATTGGGATATTGATGGAGATGGAGTCAATGAATTTAACTCAGGTGATAGACTCCAAGCCATTTTCCCAAGCATCTATGATATCAAGGCAATTCAATACATCTATGGAAATACTCCATTGAGAAACAATGGCGATACTACATATACTTATACAGGGCCAATATTTGAAACAATCCATGACACCGGTGGAATAGACAGCATCGATCTTTCGTTTTATAGCCTCGATATCACTTTCAATCTCAATCCTGGAACCGTTTCAATGATCGGGACAGATGAGATCATGATTCTGCGTCATTACCCACAAAATGAAATTCAATACGTACCCGATTATACAGGCTTCCCAATATCAATTTCAGAAGGAACAATCATTGAAAACTTAGAAACAGGGAGTGGAAATGATTCGATTAACTGTAATATAGCCATCAATTCCATCATTTGTGGTGCTGGTAATGATACTGTTTATTCAATCGGCTCTGGAGACAGTATTTTGGGCGGAGACGGTGATGATGGTTTTTATATTTCAGATGCAAGTTTTACTGTCATTCAAGGAGGTGCGGGCAATGATTCACTTTATATGAGGTATATTGGATCGAGCTTCAATCTCAGTGAATTTTCCAATTCACAAATTACAGGAATTGAAAATATCGATATCCAATGGAACTCTGAAACCACATTAACGATTACAACAGAAGACATAGTCAATTTAAATGCAGACATTAAATATGATCTTGATAATGACGAAGTAGATGAATACGTAATATGGATTCTAGGAGACTCTATCCTAACGGGTCAAGAATACACTGACAACATCATTCTGGAAGGAGGAAACTGGACTAGAGACACCAATGCATCCAGCTCTTATACCTTTTATGATTATGGCTTTTACGATTTTTACACCAATGATAATGGGGAAACTTACTTTGCTACCTCTCTTGGTGTGGGAGTTTATGAGAGAACTGGAAATGGCAATATTTCGATCACCAAGCAGACTGTTGCTGAAAATCGTGTAAACGCTGAAGTAGGCATTCTCTCCAAAGAGGGCTTGACTCAGCTCTCCCTTTTTGGCTCCTTATTTAAACTCTCTGGACCTGATGCAGATAAATTTTTCATAAGTATTGATGGCAAAACCTTGATGTTAAAGCCAGGCACGATTCTTGATTACGAAACACAAAATACCTATAACATCACAATCACTGTATTGGGCGTGTCTCGAAATTACCAAATTACTGTGCTTGATGGTATTGAAAATGAAATCACAGGGCAACATTGGTCGATCGCTTCATCTGAAACGATAGATGGAACCAGTGCAGATGATTTCATCGATTATGCTGGAGGAAATGATTTGATTGATGGCAAAGATGGGAATGACATACTCATTATCAATCATGATCTGACATCAGCATTCGAAATCAATACGGCTGGAGGCATAACAAAAATAAAAGTCAGTTCATCAGCGAGTGAGGATTACGCTTATGATCAAGTAAGAATGATTAATGTTGAGAGCATTCAATTCAATGATCGATATCTCTCTGTTAACACAGCCTTGCCTGTTTATGAAAACATAATTTGGGGGACGACTGATTCTGAGGATATTGAAGTTACTGATGGTGATGATCTGATTGATAGCGCAGGTGGCAATGACAAAATCCTAGATAATGGCGGAAACGATACTCTAGTGATATTTAACTGGAAGTCTTATTTTGAAGTCATGACAGTTGCTGGAATCACAAAAATATATGGTAATACAAATGTCTCAGGGATCGGTTCCGACTACTATCGTGACATTATTAAAACCATCAATATTGAGAATATATCTTTTAGGGGTGGAGGAAGCTTAGAGCTGAATACAAATCTGCCATCAGGAACAACCTATGTTTACTGGTCTTATACATCAGCGTCAGAGACCATAGAAGGTTCTGACGAGGTTGATCTTATTGATGGTTCTGGTGGTAACGATATTATCGATGGCAAGGGTGGCAATGATACATTGGCAATCTTTAGTAACAGGTCTAATTTTGAAATCATCACCTTAGCTGGAGTAACTAAAATTTATGGTAATGACTATGTTTCTGGTCTGGGGATTGATTACTGGCTTGATACAATTCGGGTGCAAAATGTCGAGAATATTGCATTTGCAGATCAGACCATCGAAGTGGATACCACTAGTCTCAGTGGCATTTATTATTTTGGCTCATTGGGTTTCTCTTTCAATATCACCGGTACAGATGGCAATGATGTCATTGACTCTGCCGGGGGTACAGAGTCTATCTATGGCAATGACGGAGACGATACATTATTGCTGTTTGGCAACAGAGATGACTTTGAGATCATCACGTTGTCTGGACTGACCAAGATCTTCGGTCTCAATTCCGATGGCTTAATGGGTGCTTATTACTTTGATACCATTCGGATGATTAATACTGAGAGCATCATGTTTGCCGATCAGACCATTGATATTGAGACCGCTGGTCTTGCAGGAACAGATAGTTATGATTTCTGGGGCTCCACCTCTGGCACCACCATCAATGGCACCACTGGCAATGACGTCATTGATTCCGGTGGTGGTTCTGACATCATTGACGGTGGTGAGGGTGATGATACCTTGTTATTGTTTGCAGATAAGTCAACTTTTGATATCGCTTTCGATGGAGAAACCATTACATTAACAGGTAATTCGAGCTCTGGTCTCGCTGGTGCATATTATCTTGATACCATTACTATGACCAATGTTGAAACCATCATGTTTGCTGATGAAACAGTCCAGGTTTCTGAACTGGAAAATACATCTTCTGCAGAGGATTACGTATGCTCTGCATGTGGTCAAGTTCACGGAGAGGATACGCCATCACATGATTTTGATTTCGAGACTGATTCTTCTGAATCAACAGATAACTCAAGAAATCCAAACAATAATAACCCTATCACCCTGCCCCATAATGGTCCTTGGTTAAATGGAATAAATCTCTCTACTATTGATTTGCCAATAGTGGCAGACGAGAATCAGATAGAATCCTCAGATCCTCTGATTTCATTTGATGACCTGATTCAAATCGAGGATCCAATCATGTTTGATTTTGAAACCTTTTCTGGCGATGATCTTGATATCGATATCAATCCTATCGAGCCACTAAATATTCCTTTGTTAAATAATGAATCCATGGAGTCATGGGAAAATGTAATTGATGGAACGATATGGGAAAATTGGTCTTATCTCGATCACTAAACAAATCATTGTATTTCAATCTTTTAGACTCAATTAATAGCACTTTTTTCAATTTGTATTAAAATGCTCCATTCATGTTTCACATAAAGAAAATTTGTATCAATACAGCTTTTGTATTTCTGGGGTTTGCTATAACACTAGAATCTACAGTCTTTTCATATGCTCAAGAGCAATCTGAATGGCTAAGACCATCAATGGTAATGGATGGATCAGCATCGAAAGATTTTTTTAATTCTTTGCAAGATTCTGTGTCCGAGCATCCAATCTTTCTCTCAGCAGAAGCCAATCTTGCACAGAGCAGAGAGACACTGAATATCGCAAAATCTCCAAGAAGACCTCAGATATCACTCTTTGGCTCCACCACAAATAGGTTGCAAAGCAGCTATGATGATACTTTTAGCTTTTTTGAAAGCTCACCAATCGAGAATCGCACCTCGACTGGAGTTTTGGTGGAACAATTGTTATTTGATTTCTTCTCGACCAAATATCAAATCGATGAGGCTCGAAGCAATCTATTGGCAGAAGAAGTGGTACAAAAACAAAAGGTCAACAGCTTGCTTTTGAAAATGATCACATCGTGCTTGGATACATCGTCATACAATATCTTAAAGAACTTGGTTAAAGACTCCGTTGACAGACATAGAGAGATCACAGCAAAGATAAAGATACGTGTTGAAAGCGGCAGAGCACCTACTAGAGAGCTATCTAGGGCAAATGCTCGATTGGCTGAAGCTGAAGCGAGACTTCTAAGGATTCAACTTAGCTATGACTCAGTGAAAGCAGAATTCATGCAGTTGATGCCAAATGTTGGGGTTTGCAATGAAATGATTGGTATTAAAAAATCAGATCTTGTAATGAATTCAAATGAAGCAATTCCGATGGCAATTGGCTCGAATTTAAATATCAGAGAAATTGACCTCCGTATCAAAGCAGCTGAAAAAAATGTATCAAAACAGCGTTCTGGTTTTTGGCCAAGACTCAATCTTACACTACAAGGTGACCTTTATAATCCTGAGCTCTATATGTCAAAAGAATTGGAAGAGCATGATGTCTATCTTGGTATTCAATTTGAGTCTGAAATATACACAGGTGGTCGAAGAAACTCTCAACTGAGAATAGCCAAACAGCAATTAAAAGAACTCACATATGATCGATCGACTTTAGCAAAAGAAATCACTTCAAATATTGAATCACTTCTCTCAGAGCTCAATAATGCTGAAAGCAGGATTGAAGCATATGGGAATGCTTTTGATGCCAATGGTAAAAGCAGAGATAATCTCAATATGCAATTCCAAACTTCTAATGTTTCATTGCTTGAATTGCTGCAAGCAGAACGTGACTTATTGGAATCAGCTGAGAATATGGTTTTTAATCAGCGATCAGTGATTCTATCTGGATTCACACAAAAAGCGATATTGGGCCAATTAAAAGAACATGTTGAGACCTTTGACAACTAATTCCTTCAAATTATTCTCTCAATCGATACACTTTAGTCATGTCAAAAAATAATAAACACTGGTTTTGGGGTTCTGTGGTCGATTTCAAATCGATTTTTTTCAGAATCGGGCTATCTGCGGCCATGATTAATTTGCTCTCTGTAGCGAGCTCTATCTTCATCATGGTTGTCTATGATCGTGTCATTCCCAATGCTGCGTTTCCTTCACTCTATGCTCTGACTGCAGGCATGATGATCGTACTGATTTTCGATTTTATTTTAAAAAATATGAGAGCTTGGTTTATTGATTTGGCTGCACAACAAATTGACATGAAAGTTGGGCAGGATATATACGCAAAAGTCCTTCAAGCTCCGCTTGAGCATACCTCAAGCTCTGTTGGTGGTCTGACAAGCACGATCAAAGGATTTGATCATGTCAGAGAATTTTTTACCTCAGCAACACTCGCTCTTGTTGTCGATCTGCCATTTATATTTTTATTCGTCTTTGTCATCTACATGATCTCAGGTCCACTGGCGATCATTCCATTGCTTGCCATACCATTTGTAATTGGTATTGGTTTTCTGGTTCAGCCTTTTATCTCAAAACATGCAGAAAAAGCCATGGAAGTTGGGAAAGATAAACATGGTCTTTTAATTGAAAGCTTAACTGGTATCGAGACAATTAAATCAACTGGCTCATCAAATCTATTCCTAAATCGTTACCAGGAAACGGTCGAAGACGGTTCTGAAGCTGGACGAATGTCAAAAGTCCTTTCTCAATTGGCAACGAACTCGGCTTCCTCTGCACAACTTTTATGCCTTATCTCAATTGTATTCTATGGAACAATACTGATTGATGAAGGGATCGTGTCAATGGGGGCAATGGTTGCAGCAGTCTTACTCTCCTCAAGGGCAATAGCGCCTTTGGCTATGATTGCAAACCTTTTTGGGAGGCTCAATAGCACCAAAACTGCTTATCGAGAATTGGATACATTAATGAGTCAGATTGATGATGGTAGATCGGAGTCATCTAGGCTAAAAATAGAGAATCTGGGAGATCTATCATGCTCAAGAGTCGGGTTTTCATATCCAAATAGTGCAATTCCAAGCCTTGTTGAATTCAATGCCATAATTAAACCCGGTGAGAAAATTGCAATCATGGGTAGAAATGGTTCGGGAAAAACTACATTAATTAAGCTTTTATCTGGTCTTTTAATGCCAACACAAGGTGTGATCACCTTTGATAACTTAGCAACCAGCGAGATTCATCCGACAGTTTTTCAATCTAAAATAAGTGTTGTACTCCAAGAAACAAGTCTTTTTGCAGGAACCATTCGTGAGAACATAACCATGGCGCGCGATGGAATTGATGAATCTCTGGTCAAGAAAGCGATGGAATGCAGTGGTGTCAATACATTCATTTCACGCATCCCTGGTGGTTTGGATGCAATTTTGACAGACAGAGGACTCTCTCTGTCTGCAGGTCAAAGACAGGCCATCTCTATTGCCAGAGCCTTAGTGAATGACCCAGAGGTGCTTATTATGGATGAACCAACCTCTACACTTGACTTGAATGCAGAACAAAATTTCGTCAGAGCACTGAATCCAATGCTGGAGAATAAAACACTCATCGCTGTCACGCACCGATTACCAGTGCTTGAATTGGTTCATCGCATCATTGTTTTGGCTGATGGAAAAGTTGCATTGGATGGGCCAAGGGATGAAATACTGGAACAATTAAAGGCCAAAAAATCATGAAGAGTTACTCTAAAGCTGTCAAAAAAGCGGACGTCATTCTATACACCATATTGATTTTCTGGGTATCTATCTTTATTTGGGCATCATTTGCATCATTAGAGGAAGTGACATCAGGCCAAGGAAGAATCATTGCATCCTCAAAAATACAAATCATTCAAAATCTTGAAGGCGGCATTATAGAGGAAATATATATAAAGTCAGGGGATACGGTATCAAAAGACCAAGCTCTCATTCAGCTTGATACCACCCGTTTCGTCTCTGAATTGTCAGCACTTGATAAAGAGAAGATTGCTGCAGAGAAGAACTTGAGTCTATTAAATGAAGAAAGAGAAATTCTTGTTCCTTTGGTAGACCAGGGGGTTGAATCAAGAATGGAATTGATTCGATTGCTTCAAAGAATTTCTGACGCAGAGGCGCAACTTCTTAAAGCAGAAGAAATGGAACCAATTTTAGAAGATCGTTTAGAGCGATCTACAGTTAAAGCTCCAATGGATGGAATCGTGAATAGAGTTCTTATTACGACAACAGGTGGCGTTGTGCAATCTGGTGAAGCTTTAGCAGAGATTGTACCCATTGAGGAAGAATTCTTAATTGAAGTAGAAGTGAGTCCTAGAGATATTGCATATGTTTTAAAAGGACAGGAAGCAATTATAAAACTCACTGCATTTGATTTTGCAAAATTTGGATCCATGACTGGAACGGTCATCAATGTGGGTGCAGACTCTATCCAAAAAGAAGATGGGAGTATTTGGTATATTTGTGAAATCGCAGTGGATAAATCTGCCTCTACTTCACTCGGTAAGTCAGTAAATATTCTTCCTGGAATGATTGCTCAAGTTGATATCATCAGTGGTGAAAAAACTGTGATGGAATATCTTCTCCAACCTGTCACAAAAATTGCAAATGAAGCTTTCAGGGAAAGGTAAGCTAAATCAATGATTATGCTTATCATGAAGATCTTTCTTAATGTCTTCATGATCACCAACCATGATATGCCTCTCGCTCTTAGTGACGTATTTCTCCAAAAAAGGGATCAATAATAAAGGCAAAAGACCCCCTAAGACGATACCAAAAGTTCTTGCTCTCATAGAAGGGTCAACCAATGCTGCGACTAGGTCAGCAATGACATGGGCCAATGAAGCGCCAATGATCCCAGAGATATATCCTTTGGATGTCAGTTTTAGNAAACGGTTAATACTCCATCCAGTGTAAAACCCTATCAATACGAGGCTTACATGGACAATACCAAAAACAAAACCTGGAAGAATTTTTCCATCAATAATTAGCTGGATATTTTCGAATAATGCTTCCATTTGTAAATTCTTATTTACAGATTTTGTTCAATATACTCATTTACTTTCTCTTCTAAAACATCTAATGGAAGAGCGCCCTCACCCAAGATTACATGATGAAATTCTTTAATATCATATTTATCACCAAGTGATTCTTTTGATTTATTTTTTAATTCCATGATTTTCAGTTGGCCTATCTTATAGGCCAATGCTTGTCCTGGCATGATTAGATACCGATCGACCTCATTGATGATATCTTGTTCGGTTTTGGCTGCATTTTCTTTAAAAAATTCAATTGCTTGTTCTCTACTCCAGCCCTTGTAATGCATACCTGTATCGACAACTAGTCTCACCGCTCTCCACATATCATATGTCAATGCTCCAAATTCCGAGTATGGATCTTGATAAAGTCCCATATCATAACCCAAGCTCTCACTATAAAGCCCCCATCCCTCAACATAAGCTGTATATCCAGAGTATTTCCTAAAATTTGGAATATTTTCTATTTCCATCGCAAGTGCAATTTGTAAATGATGCCCTGGTACAGCTTCATGAACAGAAAGCACTTCTATTTCATACTTCGGTCGAACTTCTGGTTTATAAAGATTCACATAATAATAGCCTGCTCGAGACCCATCTGCTGATGGCCTCATATAATAAGCAGTAGTAGTATCAGGTGCTGACTCTATTGGAATTGGTCTTATTCCATAAGGCATCCTGGGTAATACCTTAAATAATGGCACTATCTTTGGATCAAGCTCTTTTGAGGTGGCTAAATAAGCCTGGAGAAGCTCTTCACCCGTTTCAAAATAAAACTGAGGGTCAGTTCTCAGAAAATTTAAAAACTCGTCAAATGTGCCCTCCCACTCAACTTTTTTGATGATCTTGTTCATTTCAGATCGAATGCGTTTGACTTCAGAAAGTCCGATTTGATGTATCTCTTCAGGCATTAATTCGGTCGATGTATGATATCGAGCCAGATTCTCATACCATGCTTTTCCGTTTGGTAAGTCAGAGACTCCTATTGTGGTTCTAGATGCAGGCAAATATTCATCTACAAAGAAATCTCTGAACTCATAATATGCAGGGATCACATCTTCTGAAATGACCTGAATCGCTTTTTTCCTTATTTCTGATCGATCTTCAATATTTGCAGGAAGTGTCTCAAAAACATTAAAGAATGGGCTATCAGTTGGTTCATCAACCAATTGAAGCTCTATTTGTCTCGCAACTCGTTCCATCAAAATCTTGGGGGCTGTAACATTCCTCTCTATCCCAAGTTTTGCAAGAGTAATGTGTTGCTCAATATAATTTGGAAGCTTTTCAAGACGAGCAATCCAATCTAAATAGTCTTGCCTAGACATAAAGCCCAAGCTTTCTGCAGTTTCATGCTCTAGCTGAATCCCTCCTCTTTGGCCAAATACAAGGAGATGTGAGTCAAATTGCTGTCCTCTGACCGACCGTTTATAGTTATACAGAAATAATCTATGATTCAGCTTATTCTCTTCACTGAGTTTTTCAGTATCGATATTTTTTATTTTTTCTAAAACATCTCTTGTCTTTTTTTGCCTAATTCTTAAGCTCTTCTCAGATAGGTCTGGCCAATCTTGGTTTGAGGACTTATCACCCATGTAAGAAGCATATAGTGGATTTTCATCGATTGATCTTTGCCACTCTGAATCAACAATTTGAAGGAAGTGTATGTCTTCATCAGATGATGAAAAACTATTGAATGAAATTAATAATGCCAGTGTAGNTATAACCAATCGATTCATTTCAGTCTATCCCTCCTTGAAGAAATGGCCATGCCTTGGCCATATAAATAACCATTGTCCAGACGGTAAGTATACTTGCTATTATCAATGAAATCATACCAATCAAATAAACATCGATTCCAATCAATGGGACTTGAAATAGCATGCATGCAAGACCANNCATTTGTAATATTGTCTTTAATTTTGAAAAAGCAATNACTGATACCTGATGTCTTTCTCCAAGNTCTGCCATCCANTCTCTGAGTGCAGAAATAGAAATCTCTCTTCCGATTATAACAATTGAAACGAGGGTATTAATCAACGTCGGATCAGATTGCACAATCATCAAAAGTGCAATACAAACAATCAATTTATCAGCCACAGGATCTAAGAAAGCCCCCAATTTTGAAGTTTGATCAAATTCACGTGCAACCCAGCCGTCCAACCAATCGGTCAATGCGGCAGCAATAAAAATAATGGCTGAAAGTGGTCTCGCATTTTCAATGTTTGAGAAAAACACAAAAACCATAAGCGGGATACATGCAATCCTTATGAGTGTGAGAATATTGGCGATATTGGATCTGAAAGACATGAACTAAGTATATCGGATCATGCCATTGAGAACATTAGTTTGGATTAAAATGATTGAAAATCTTCTCAGCCAAATTTTTATTGATCCCATCAACTGAAATTAAATCGTCCACCGATGCCCTCTTCACTTCTTGAATTCCTCCAAACTGAGTTAGAAGANTCTTTTTCTTACTTGGTCCGATTCCNTCAATNGACTCAAGGTCTGATTGAAGCAACTGTTTCCTCTTCTTGGCTCTATGCCCTGTGATTGCAAAACGATGTGCCTCATCCCTTATAGATTGGACAAGGAATTTTGCAGAATCTCTTCCTGTCATATCAATTGGGTCCTTATGTCCTTGAATAAATATTCGATCATTCTTTGGATCTCTCCTGTCACCTTTAGCAATACCGATGATCATTTGATCTTCAATGGATAGTGATTGCAGCACTTTTTTTACAGAATTAATTTGGCCTTTACCGCCATCGATAATCAATAAGTCTGGAAGATTTCTTTTTTCCTGATTTATTCTTTTGTAATGCCTCTCAATTGCATTGGAAATTGCTGCATAATCATCACCAGGCTGAACTCCCTCAATATTNAAACGTCGATAATCTTTTTTACTGAAGCCATCTTCATTGAATCTGACACAAGCTGCCACTGACTTATCGCCCATATTATGACTGACATCAAAACAAACAAGATTTTTAAGCTTTTGCTTAGATCCAAGCGCCTCTGTTAAATCCCTTAACTGGTTTGATATTGATGACTTTGATGACAACTTTGATTTTAGTGATTCCTCAGCATTTGCAACAGAGATTTTTAACCACTTCGCACGATAAGATACCACTCGATCTTTTATCTTTGTCTGCCTATTTTGAGCTTCCATCAAGGCTTGCTGGATTATTCTTTTTTCACTAATGCTTTGATTAATAATGATTTCGCTTGGAATATCATGCTCTAGATAAAACTGCATCAATGAAGATGCCAGAATATCCTTGTGAGAATCATATTTTGTCTTAGATGGAAAGATTGATCGACTGCCCAATATTTTCCCCTGACGGACAAATAATACTGCNAGACAATACATGCCTTCTTGATCGACCAATGAAATAACATCAGCATCGACTNTTTTTGTACCATCGACATATTGTTGCGATTGAATGACTTTAAGATTGGAGATCTGATCTCTAAAGAAAGCTGCTCTTTCATAGTTTTGTTCGATNGATGCCTTTTCCATTTCATTGATGAAATTATCAATGATGCTCTTATCGTCTCCTTTTAAATAATCAAGTGCTTGATTCACATTAAACGAATAATCCTCAAGACTGGTCTCTCCAACACANGGTGCTGAGCATCTTTTAATCTGGAATTGTAGGCAGGGTCTAGAGCGGTTTTTATAGTATGAATCAGTGCAGTTTCTTAGAAGAAAAATCTTCTGAAGACTACTTAAAGTATTTCGGACAGCATAAACATTTGGGTAAGGGCCAAAATATTTCGATTGTTTGGATTTCTTTTTTCCACGATGAAAGCCAAATTTTGGATAATCATGATTTAAACTGACCTCTATATATGGATAGCTCTTGCCATCTTTTAATAAAACATTGAATTTTGGATTGTGTTTCTTAATTAGTGTATTTTCCAAAATCAATGCTTCTCTTTCAGTGATTGTGATAGTGGTATCAATTGAAACAATCTCTTTTAAAATAGCTTCCACTTTTTCGTTAGCAGGTTTTGGAGTGAAATAACTTCTCACTCTATTTTTCAAACCCTTGGCCTTGCCAACATATATGACCTTATCCTTATCATTACTCATGATATAAACACCTGGCTTATTTGGCAGACGATTGGATTGAGATTTTAATCTAGAGATAACCTCTTCACTGCTCATCTCAAATATTCTCCTTCGCTTGATTCCATAATGATTCAAGCTCCTCTAGAGTCATTTCATCGAGTGTTCTGTTTCGGCCTTCTGCAAGATGCTCCATAATTTTAAAACGATCTATGAATTTCCTATTGGATCCTCTAAGTGCATTTTCAGGATTAACATCTAAATGTCTTGCAAGACTAACTAGAGTAAAAAAAAGGTCTCCGAGCTCATTTTTGATTTCTTTTTCATCCCTTAACTCAATGGCTGCCTTCAACTCATCTAACTCCTCATAGATTTTCTTATATACGCCATCAATTTCTAGCCAATCAAACCCCACTGCTCTTGCTTTCTTTCCTATCTTGAATGATCTATTCAATGCGGGCTCATTTTTTCCAATATTGTCCATCAAGCTTGAATCTTTATTTATTTCTCTCTGCTCACTGACTTTGATTCTTTCCCATTCATCTGATTGCTCAAGAGAATTATCGATCTTCTTATCTGAAAAGACATGTGGGTGTCTTCTGATGAGCTTATTACTGATGGAATCAATCACATCATCTAGTGTGAATAGCCCTTTCTCTTCTGCAATTAGAGAGTGGAAACTGACTTGAAAAAGTAAATCACCCAATTCATCTTTAAGTGATTCATAATCCTTGTTTTCTATGGCTTCAACAACCTCATATGCTTCCTCAATTGTGCAATCTGATATCGATTCAAATGACTGCTCTTTGTCCCAAGGGCACCCTGATTCAGGATCTCTTAACTGAGTGGTAATTTTATGTAGTTTTTTCATTCTCAAAAGAAATTAATCCTGAAAACTTTCTCAAGATTTGAGCTGTTAAACCCCAAATGTTGTGATTCAAATAATTATAGCTATACACAGTCCATTCGATCTGATCATAAATTCTTCTCTCATTTTTCAAAGANTTTTGATCAAGAAGAAAACTGATGGGAACCTCAAATACCTCATCGACCTCATTCTTATTTANAGTTGGGAGAAAATCCTTAGGTATCAAGCTCACTACTGGAGTGACTATGAAACCAGTTCCAAGACTGACTTGGGGTGTAACATAACCNATCAGCTCGCTATGNTCTCTGTTTAAACCGATTTCNTCCTCTGCCTCCCTTAAAGCTGTCATTGTAATATTACGATCCTGACTTTCATCAAATGAACCACCTGGCAGACTGATCTCNCCTGCATGTTGCTTGAGATGACTTGTTCTTTTTGTGAGNAAAACACTCAANTCATTATCCTCAGACTGAGTGATACCAATCATCACCCCTGCNTGTCTTAATTTNGTTTTCTCGATNTAGTTTTCGACTATAGGTGATGGAAGTTTTTCCTTTACCTCTTGAACCGGATCATCGGAAGGAGATGTGCCGAGATAGCTCTGTCTAATGAGATCAAGCACAAGTATCTATTGAAATTATTGTTTCCTAGTGAGTTTGACTGGATCAAGCAACTCTGCAAGAGTTTTGGAATCTAAATCAGTCATTTCAGTGGCAACCTCTATAATCGATCTCTTCTCCTGATAAGCTTTTTTTACGATTTGAGCACCTGTCTCATATCCAATGGTGGCATTGAGCGCTGTTGCTAATATTGGATTTCGGCTTAACATGGATTCGATATTATCCTGATTCACTTCAAAATCTTTAATCGCCTTGTCAGCCAGACTTAAGCATGCATTCGAAAGCAAANATAGAGACTCAGATAAGCTGTGAGCAACCAGTGGTAGCATGACATTGAGTTGAAAATTGCCAGATTGAGCAGCATGAGTGATCGTTAGATCATTGCCAAAAACTTTTCCTGCGACCATGCAAACCGACTCAGGGATTACTGGATTGACTTTACCCGGCATGATACTGCTGCCCGGTTGAAGTGCAGGCAAAGTAATCTCTCCTAAACCTCCAAGAGGTCCGCTATTCATCCACCTCAGATCATTGCTAATTTTTGTCAATGCAACAGCCAATGTTTTATTTGAAGAAGACAAAATCAAAGCTGCATCTTGTGAACTGATTGCCTGAAAAGAATTATTTGCCGGTTTAAATTCCATGCCTGTCAGATTATTCATATGCTTACAGCACTTTTCTGAAAGTTGAGGATCCGCATTGATTCCAGTGCCAACTGCAGTCCCACCAATCGCAAGTTGCTGTATTTTAGACATGGATTGCTCATATTGTTCGATGGCATCCTGAATTTGAGCAGACCATGCACTCATTTCCTGAGAAAAAGTTACCGGCATGGCATCCATGAGATGGGTTCGCCCATTTTTTGGTATGTCGCCAATTGATTTGGCTTTTTCATCAATTGCATTTTTTAGATGCTTCATGGATGGAATAAGATTATTTTTAACGGATAAAGAGGAATCAACATTGATTGCTGAAGGAATGACATCATTGCTGCTTTGGCCCATATTTACATCATCATTTGGGTGAATGGCGTTTGATTCCGAAGATGCTATATGAGATATAACCTCATTCATATTCATATTGGTACTTGTTCCAGATCCAGTTTGAAAGACATCCACTGGAAACTCTTTCATATGATCGCCTTGATAAATTTCCATTGCTGAATCTGCTATAGCAGATGCCTTTTCTTTTGAGAGAAGATTCAAATCTTTATTTGCATTGGCCAGTCCCCATTTCAAAAGTGCCAAAGAACGAATAAAACCAGTGGGCATTTTGTAATCACTGATTTGAAAATTATCGACTGCACGCTGGGTTTGTGGGCCCCATTTTGAATCAGCGGGAACATTTAGCTCGCCCATGCTATCTTTTTCAATTCTGAACTTTTTATCTGACAAGATTTACTCCTTCTACATATCATAATACATAGAGAATAGCAGTCACAGAAGAAACTTTAGTGTATTATTGCACTCTTATTCGATGGATTAAAAAACATGAGCAATGAGCAGCTATTAGCGGTATCCCCAATCGATGGAAGATACTCAAAAAAGGTGGAGCACTTGAGAGCAATCTTTAGTGAGTCAGCGCTTATGCGATACAGAGTCATCACTGAAATTAGATGGCTCGAATACTTATCGGAATGCGATCAATTAGATCAGATACCCCCCATGACATCTGAAGTAAGCAATGGTCTTAAAAAAATTCAATCAGATTTCACATTGGAGGATGCCAAAAGAATCAAAGAGATTGAGAGCAAAATTAATCATGATGTCAAAGCCATTGAGTATTTCTTAAAAGAAAAAATCGAGGCTATTGAAGAAGGGGTAAATTACACTTCTTTTATACATTTTGCTTGCACTTCAGAGGACATCAATAACATTTCATATGCATTGATGCTTAAAGATGGAGTTGGCGAAATAATCAAGTCCATTGAACAGGTAATTAAAAAATTAAAAACGCAATCTCATGCTTGGGCAGGACACTCAATGCTATCTAGGACGCATGGTCAACCTGCGAGTCCAAGTACAATGGGTAAAGAAATCGCTAATTTTGCAAGTAGATTGGATAGGCAATTGGTTTTGCTGAAGAATGCAGAGTATTTGGCAAAAATGAATGGAGCAGTTGGCAATTATAATGCGCATTCAATTGCTTACCCAAAAGTTGACTGGGAATCAGTATCAAACGGCTATATTGATTCTCTGGGTCTTTCATTCAATCCATACACCACACAAATTGAACCACATGATTGGATGGCTGAACTGTTTCATACCATCATTAGAATCAACAACATCTTTTTAGACTTAAGTCGAGATATTTGGATATATATATCCATTGGTTATTTTAAACAAGTTGTCAATGAATCTGAGGTTGGTTCTTCGACTATGCCACATAAGGTAAATCCGATAGACTTCGAAAATGCAGAGGGAAACATTGGTTTAGCCAACGCCATTCTTGATCACCTCGCATCAAAGCTCACAATCTCAAGAATGCAGAGGGACTTGAGTGACTCAACTGCACAAAGAAATATTGGTACAGCTTTTGCACAATCTGAGATTGCAATCCAATCCTTGTTAAAAGGATTATCTAAAATTGAAATTTCAAAAGAAAACCTCAAGCAAGATTTGATGGATAATTGGGAAATTTTGGCAGAACCGATTCAAACCATTCTGAGAAGAGAAAATATTCCAAATGCTTATGAGAATTTAAAAGACCTGACAAGAGGACAAAAATTAAATGAAGAAAAGCTTCATCAGTTTATTGATTCTCTTGACATTACTGAAAGTGTTAAGGATGAAATGAAAGCTCTAACACCAGAGTCATATACTGGTATCGCTGAATCGCTTGCTAAGAAAATTTAAGTTGTCAAAAACAAATAGCATTTCAATCATTGAAACAAATTGGTCAGAACAATCTGACAATATCTTAAGAATTAGAGATAAAGTTTTTATTCAGGAACAAGCTGTCCCTAGGCATATTGAAGTAGATGGTAAAGATAGTGAATGTATCCACTTTTTAATATTCATTGAGAGTATTCCAATCGGGACTGCAAGAATAAAAATGGATGGAAAGATTGAGCGTGTTTCTATTTTAAAAAATCATAGAAAAAAAGGATTGGGTTATCAATTGATGAAATTTATCATTAATAACGCAAAAGAAAAGGGATTAGAAAGAATCTATTTACACAGCCAAATGGACTCTATCGAATTTTACAAAAGCCTAAAATTTACAAAAAGAGGAGAGACGTTCCAGGAAGCAAATATCGATCACGTATTAATGGTGCTAGAAAATGAGTAAAAATGGAATGGTGATGATTGCAATGTCAGGCGGAGTTGATTCTGCCGTCAGTGCAGCTAAATTGCTCGAATCAGGTTATGAAGTGGAAGGTCTTCATATGACCAATTGGAGAGATGATGAACCATACTGCACCGCTTCACAAGATTTACAAGATGCAAAGAATGCTTGCAAAGAAATTGGGATACCAATGCATCATGTGGATTTTTCAAATGAATATAGAAAAGATGTTTTTGATGAATCACTGCTCGAGTTGAGATCAGGATTAACACCTAATCCGGATATACTGTGCAATNAAATGATCAAATTTGATTCCTTTATTCAACATGCAAAAAGACTTGGAGCTAAGAAAATTGCGACCGGTCATTATGCACGTACTTCAATGAAAAACGATGAAAGCTTGCTCCTAAAAGGTACAGATCAAAACAAAGATCAAACTTATTTTTTACATGGGATCAANGCAAGTGTTCTTGATGATGTTTTATTTCCTGTTGGNTCAATGAAAAAGGAAGAAGTAAGGGATTATGCNTATAAGAAGGGATTACCGAATCACGATAAACCCGATAGCACAGGAATATGTTTCATTGGAGAAAGGCCTTTTAAAAATTTNATACAAACATTTTTACCTCCCGAGCCAGGTAAAATTGTAACTGAGGATGGNGAAACCTTAGGGGCTCATGATGGCTTGATGTATTTCACTCTTGGCCAAAGGAAAGATATTGGGATTGGAGGATTAAAGAACCATTCGGGTGAACCATGGTATGTCGCTAGTAAGAACANANATACCAATGAATTATTGGTTGTNCAAGGCAGAAATCATAAAAAATTATGGCAAAATCAAGCATTTGCTAAAGATATGAACTGGCTGAATGATGATTTTAGAAAAAAGGTTCTTAAAGGCAATCCAATAGNATGCAAAGCGAAATGTCGTTACCGACAGGCAGATGCAAAATGTGAGATACAGCTTCATAAAGATGGGATCAGAGTCGTCTTTGATGAAGATCAATGGGCNATAACTCATGGTCAATATCTTGTCATTTATTTGAATGATGTCTGCATGGGTGGTGGCAAGATTTTTCCAGAAGATCAGCTGACTATATGAGACAAAAAGAATNGATTCATATACAATCTGCTATCAAATNATANAGGGGNNNTATGTCGGATCACNCAAATTCATTTTCAATAAAAGAAAAAACATATAAATATTATGATTTAAAGTCNCTCGACAGCGAAAAAGTAGATCGACTCCCTTTCACNCATAAAATTCTTCTAGAAAANGCTCTTCGACATGCAGAAAATGATCATGAAGGACCAAAAGATGTTGANACAATATTGAATTGGAATCCAAAATCTGATCAATCAACTGAAATATCGTTCACTCCAAGTCGGGTCATTCTCCAAGATTTCACTGGCGTACCAGCTGTTGTTGATCTTGCAACAATGAGAGATGCGGTTGTATCCATGCAGGGTGATCCAAAAGACATAAACCCACTTTCACCAGCAGAACTGGTGATCGATCATTCAGTGCAAGTAGATCATTTTGGAAGTTTGGATGCNCTTGAAAAAAATAATAAAGTTGAATTTCAAAGAAATCAGGAAAGATATCGATTTCTTAGGTGGGGTCAGGATGCATTTTCNAATTTTGAAGTGGTTCCTCCAAACACTGGGATCGTGCATCAGGTNAATCTTGAATACTTGGGTCGTGTNGTTTTNTCTAAAGATGATTCTCTGGCCTATCCGGATACATTNGTGGGAACCGATTCTCATACCACAATGATCAATGGTATAGGTTGCCTGGGATGGGGNGTTGGTGGAATTGAAGCTGAGGCTGCTATGTTGGGNCAACCNATCACAATGCTTCTGCCAGAGGTGATTGGAGTTTCNGTAAANGGTTCACTAAAAGAAGGTGTAACCGCAACTGATCTAGTGCTTACACTG
Organism: Gammaproteobacteria bacterium; assembly: GCA_002718375.1. Next base: position 49,518 of record PBEI01000002.1, on the reverse strand, counting down.
ACAGAAATATTGAGAAATTATGGCGTCGTTGGAAAATTTGTTGAATTCTTCGGNGATGGNTTGGATCATCTTCCTGTTTCTGATCGAGCAACNCTGAGTAACATGGCNCCTGAATTTGGAAGCACTTGTGCAATATTTCCAATAGANGCAGCAACGATCAGATATTTAAAACTCTCGGGTCGNCATGAAGAACAAGTTGANCTGGTTGAAACATACTCAAAAATCCAAGGTNTATGGAGAGAATCTGATTCAGAAATTACCTATACAGATGTCATTGAATTGGATCTCTCTGAAATAGAGCCATGCNTNTCTGGTCCAAAGAGNCCTCAAGATAGAATAAAGCTCAAAGATGTNGCGAGTGTCGTTAAGTCTGAAATTGGAGANGAANCCAGCAGTCTTGATNANATCTCTAGTGGATCAGTGCTGATCGCTGCAATAANCAGTTGTACCAATACATCAAATCCAACAGTTATGGTCGCANCAGGATTGGTTGCCAAGAAAGCNAATGCGCTTGGACTGAAATCAAAAGAATGGGTTAAAACCAGCTTGGCGCCAGGATCAAAGGTTGTCACCAAGTACCTTGAAAAATCGGGACTATTANCTGAATTAGAAACAATGGGATTCAATATTGTCGGATATGGATGCACAACGTGCATTGGTAACTCNGGTCCACTTGATCCTGNAGTCGCCAAAANAGTTCAAGAAAATAATATATCCGCCTCATCAGTGCTATCTGGCAACAGAAATTTTGAGGGGAGAATTCATCCATTGGTAAAACATAATTTTCTTGCATCACCACCATTGGTTGTTGCATATGCNATTGCAGGCTCAACANTGCTCGACTTAACCAACGAACCCTTGGGTAATGTCGAAGGCAAAGATATCTTCCTTAAAGATATTTGGCCGAGTCAAAATGAAATAGAAAAAATCATCGAGGAAACTATAGATCCAGTTATGTTCAGTAAAGCCTATGAAGATTCAATACAAGGTGATGATGCATGGAAGAATCTAGAAACACCTCAAGGTGAAATCTATGAATGGCAAGAGAACTCGACTTATATAAAAAAACCGCCCTACTTTGAATCAATGACGATGGATATTCCAGGAATAAAAACCATAAAAAATGCAAGAGCCCTTGCATTACTTGGAGATTCTGTCACCACTGATCACATTTCACCGGCGGGCAATATTGATCCAGAATCACCTGCGGGTAGATATCTAAAAGATAACGGTGTAGAAAGAAAAGATTTCAATTCATATGGTTCCAGAAGAGGCAATCATGAAGTCATGATGAGAGGGACATTTGCGAATATCCGTTTGAGGAATAAGCTTGCGCCAGGAACTGAAGGTGGCTGGACAAAACTATCAGAAAATGAAGAACCAATCTCAATTTTTGAGGCAGCTGAAGAATTTAGATCAAACGATACTGACTTAATAGTACTCGCAGGCAAAGAATATGGTACTGGCTCCTCGAGAGATTGGGCCGCAAAAGGAGTCTCTCTTTTGGGTGTAAAAGCTGTGATCGCTGAATCTTATGAAAGAATCCATCGCTCAAACCTGATAGGGATGGGTGTACTGCCATTGGAGTTCAATAATGGTGAGTCTGCTGAATCGATTGGTCTTAATGGCTTTGAGAATTTTGATATTGAGTCCATTACGAAGGATTCAAGAGTCTTATCTGTTAAAGCTAAATCAATAGATGGAGAAGTAAATACTTTTGAAGTAAAAATCAGAATCGATACTCCAAAGGAATGGGAATACTTCGAGCACGGTGGAATCTTGCATTATGTCATTAGGCGTCTTGTCGCAAAATAATTAGGCTTTTATCTTACTTTTTAAGTCGCTGGCTCTTTTATATTGTGGTGCATAACTGAGACTCTTTTCCAGATAATCAAGTGCCATTTCATAGTCTTTTTCGAGATATGCAATATTACCCAAATGAAAATTTGTAATCGCCTCCATCAGTAGATCTTTATTGCTTTCATTTTCATTTAATAGGTTAAGTACAACTGCAAGATTTACTTTTGCATTTTTTTTACTGGCACCTGCAAATGCAGGTCTCGTATAGTCTCCAATTCCCTTAATCAGATAAACAAAAGGATTCTTATCATCAGCCTCTAATGCTCTCTCCATCATTTGTCCTGATTTTATGCCATGGCTTGCTGCCTTAAAAAAATTACTCTCAGCACTGAAGCCATAACACGCAGAGAGTAAGGCAAATAATTCTGCCTGATAGTTGATCGCTTCTGCAGCAAGATCAGATCTAGAAATACACAAAGCACTAAATTTCTTTTTTTGTTTTTTGGACGATAAATCAGATATCAAAAATTCATGGAATAATATCTGTAAGTTTAATGCTTCTGTTTGAGAATCATCATTCGCTTCATTAAGAAGTATGTCATGCATCTTGATCAGCCCATCGGTGTTGCTCTCAAGGTAGCTCTTCAAGCCACTTTGTATCACTTCAGATTGCAGTGGATCAGCTGTAGATAAATGCGATATTGTACAAAGCAATAAAATAGAGAACAGTTGTTTTTGGTTAGGCATTACAATCATAGCTGCTGTATTGTATCAGTATAATAATTTGATGAGGATCTAAAATATGGGCATCGGTTATATTGACATTGGAGTCAATCTTTTAGATGAGTCTTTTAAAAAGGATTTAGATGATGTCATAGATCGGTCATTTGAATCAAATGTTAATATTTTAATCAATACGTCTTCCTCAATTGAGGAAGCAAAAAGATCTCTTGATTTAACAAAGAAGTATCCATCAAAAATATACACAACGGCAGGCATTCATCCTCATAATGCTTCCATGGCTGATAACCAACTTAAATCAAATCTTTTAGAAATCATAAAAAATAAATCCGTTGTTGCTATCGGTGAATGTGGTCTAGATTATTTTAGAAATTTTAGTCCAAAAGAAAAACAGTTGTCAGTTTTTAAAACACACCTGGAGGCAGCAAAAGAAACTGGGTTACCATTATTTCTTCATCAAAGAGATGCTCATGAAGATTTCATAAATTGCCTAAATGATATGCTTCATGAGCCAATGCATGGTGTCGCACATTGCTTTACAGGAAATGTTGATCAAATGAAGGCCTATCTCGACATGGGNCTATATATTGGCATCACAGGTTGGATATGTGATGAAAGAAGGAATGATGAATTAATTCAAGCAGTCAAACAGCTGCCCCTAGACAGAGTTTTGATAGAGACAGATTCACCTTATCTGATTCCAAGATCAATAANAAAATCTAGAAGGAATGAACCCATGCATTTGCCTGTTATCGCTGAAAAGCTTGCTAAAGAAATGGGTATTGAGCCCTCTAAACTGGTTACAAATACCGTGTCAAACTCAATGAAATTATTTAATCTTTCAAACTAAGAATTGCTTGAGAGAAGTAAAATCTGAATCTATCACAGTGAATGCAGATTCTTTTTCAANAATCGTCATTAAGTTTGTTGGNACATCAATGCTTTCTTGGATGATTGGCTCAACGATGTTTTCAAATTTTGCTGGNTGAGCAGTGGAAACAATAACCCAGTGATGATTGTTTTTTTCTTTTTTCTCCAAAGATTCATATGCCTTAAAGGCAGTTGCAGTATGAGGGCAGATCACCAAATTTGATTTCCTGAATTGCTGTTCAATTTGCTCGATAATTTCTTCGTCATTCACAGAAATACAATCCATCTCGCGACTCAAGTTCTTATCGTCATTATAAAGCGAAAAGAATCTTTCCATATTGCTTGGATTACCAACATCCATTGCTGAAGCAAAAGTTGGGATGGATGATGATGGGATCCACTCGCCTGTTTTAGCAAAGTTATAAATTGTCCGATTTGAATTTGTTGCAAACAAGACTTTTTGAATTGGAAAACCCATTTCTCTTGCAATGAAGCATGCGAATGAATTACCCATATTGCCTGTTGGAATAATGAAACTGGATGATTCTCCAGATTCACGGTAATGAACCATGCTAGACCAAGCATAATANGTTGCTTGAGGAAGCAGTCTACCAATATTAATACTATTTGCAGATGCAAGGCTTNTCTGCATGGAAGACTGGTGAGTAAATGCCTCTTTCACCAATCTTTGGCAATCATCAAACTCTCCTTTGACAGCAAGAGATGTGACATTATTTCCCCAGCAGGTCAATTGNTTTTCTTGTCTAGGAGAAACCCTATTATTAGGAAAAAGAACTATGACATTAAAACCTTCAAGTTTGTAAAAAGCTGATGCAACTGCCCCTCCGGTGTCACCGGAGGTTGCAACCAATATGGTTCTCTTCACATCATTTTTTTTACGTTGAATTTCAGCTGAGCATTGAGCTAGAAATCNTGCNCCAAAATCTTTAAAAGCAGCAGTTGGGCCATGATACAACTCAAGCATTGAAAGCGATGGCGAACTTTTGTCTATATTTCTAATTTGAACAGANAAATTGAATGATTGATTTACAATCCTTTCCAAGGATTCTTCAAGNATTGATCCATAAAAATAAGGCGAAAGCATCCTGGTGGAAAAGGTTGCATAGTCATCTATTTTCATAAAATCATTTTGATCAATTTTGGGGATTCTGTTTGGCAAATATAGGCCGCCATCATTAGCTGTTCCGCTGAGCAATGCTTCCTCGATGGTGACTTTATTTAGAGATCTTGTGCTGATGTATTCCATAAAATCATCGTATCCTAGCAATGGATAAGAGATCAAAGAAAACTCCCGATGCGGTGACCTCTCTTCCTGCCCCAGGACCTCTAAGAACAAGCGGATAATCACTGTAGTAATCTGAATAAATTGCGATAATATTCTCAGTTCCTTTTAAACCAAAGAAAGGATGATCATGTGATAAATTGGTTAAACTAACCGAAGCATCCCCTTTTTCATCAAGTCGAGCCACATATGCTAGTTTTTCATTATTTTTACTTGCATCTAAGTATCTTTNTCTCATTGTCTCATCTTGAGATTTCATTGCTTCTAGGTATTCATTGACTGAAAGTGATACATGATCTGAATCAACCAGAGACTCAACATTGATATCTTTTACATTCATATCAAGCCTCATCTCCCTTGCAAGAATAACCAATTTCCTCGCTACATCCATGCCAGAGAGATCATCTCTAGGATCTGGCTCAGTATAACCTTGCTGAAGTGCTTCATTTACTAACGCTGAAAATGGAATACTGGCATCAAAAGTATTAAAAAGGTAAGCCAAGGTTCCTGAAAAAATGCCCTCAATCTTTCTCACTTTATCTGATGATGAGGCAATATCAGAAACCGATTTAATAAAAGGTAGCGCCGCTCCTGCGGTGGTCTCATATAAGAAATCCACATCATTTGAAATCTTTGAATTCATGATAGAGTGATACCTATCAATCTCACCACTGAGACCTTTTTTATTTGCTGTCACTATACAGATCCCGTTTTCGAATATTTTCTTATAGAGATCTGGAGTTTCATCAGAAGCAGAAGTATCTACTATGATGCGTTTAGAAGCTGATTTCTTTATCATGTGATTGATCANTTCATCTGTATCAGTCTGATCCAGTGATTCATNTTTATCAGAAACGCTTTTTGCAGCTTCAAGGTCAATGATTCCATCTTTAAGCATCATTTTCTTACTGTTGGTTATTCCAATGATATCCAATGAAATATTCTCTCTTTCTAATATTTCTTTTCTTTCGTTTAAAATTTGCTGATGAAGCTCCTGNCCAATAGACCCATAACCCAATATTGCTATTGAAATCTGACTACTTGAACTAAAAAATGCATCGTGAACAGAAGATGTCGCTTGATTCATTTCTTCAGTCTTAATGACTACTGAAATATTCTTCTCTGAAGAGCCCTGAGCAATTGCTATCACATTTGTCTGTGAAGATGANATTGCGTTAAAAAATCTGGCCGCAATACCCTTGGTACCAGTCATTCCAGAACCAACAATNGCAAGGATACTGCAATCTTCCTCTATCTGAATTTTATTTAANTTATCATTCTCAAAATCACTTTTAAACTCTTCTTGGATGACATCTGCTGCTTTTTGGGCATCTCTTTCTCTAACTGCAAAACAAATACTGTGCTCAGAACTGGCTTGAGAAATCAAAACGACCGAAATGTTTGCTTCTTGAAGAACATTCCCCAATCTGTTGACAATTCCTGGAACGCCAATCATCCCTGTTCCCTCAATATTAACAAGGGCTATCCCCTTAATTGTGGTGATTCCCTTAACCGCACGTATGTTTTTTATTTGGGATGAGATACAAGTTCCCTTGGAATCTGGATTAAATGTATTCCTGATATATAGAGGCATATTTCTATGCATCAACGGTGCCATTGTTTTTGGGTGAATCACCTCAGCACCAAAGTACGATAGTTCTATTGCTTCCTCATAAGTCATTTGCTCTATAATCCTAGCTCTTGCTACCACTCTTGGATCACCGGTCAATACACCATCAACNTCTGTCCAAATAGTGACTGANTCTGCTTCTGACAATGAACCTATTATGGATGCTGAATAGTCACTTCCATTTCGACCTAGATTTGTTGGATTGCCATCCTCATCTGATGCAATGAAACCCCCCATAATGACTNTACCANTCATGCCTTGAANGCAATCTGTAAAAGCGTTTTTGGATATTGACCAATTCACGTTTGCACCCATTTCTTGGTTTTGTATGATCAAAAAATCCATTGGATTCAACCATGAGGTCTGAACTTCACCAAGTGAGTCCAAATAAGCATTCAGTAACTTTGATGACCAAATCTCACCAAAACCAAGTATTTGATTGTCTTCAACTTTGACAGAGTTGAAATCAACCTGATCTACAAGTTGCTTTATGGTCTGGATATCTTCTCTAAATGCCTCTAAAAGACTGAGCTGATTAGATTCATCTTTGAGTAAATCCTTTATGGTGGACGAATAACGAGATTCAATCTCTTCAAGTAATTTTGAGTCTCTTGTTTGAGAGTATTTTAATAGATCATCGGTCATGCCACTCATGGCTGAAACAACCACAATAAGGTTTTCTGAATCACTGTTAGTGATCAGATTGGCCACTTGTTTGAGTGCATCGGCATTCTTCATGCTGGTGCCTCCAAATTTATATACTTGCCACTCTCTTTGGCTCATCCTAAATATTCCTGAAGATTTTTACTGTTATAAAAAGTCGCCCATGATAACCTTTTCCGATAAATTATCATAATTATCAATGAGTTTGATCAAACATATTTATAAAAGTCATTGATAGAAGAAAAAAAGGTTATGAAACTGAATAAAAAAGATTTTAATGAATGGAAAAATAAATCCATCACATTATTGGGNATGTCTGGCGTTGGTAAAACAACGCTTGCGAACAAGTTACCCAAATCAAAATGGTTTCACTATTCAGGAGACTACCGAATTGGAACAAAATACCTTGAAGAACCTATATTGGATAATATAAAAGAAAAGGCAATGAATGTGCCTTTCCTTGCAGAACTTCTAAAGTCAGACTCTATCTACATTTCAAGTAATATCACCGTTGAAAACTTGATGCCCATCTCATCTTTCTTAGGAAAAATAGGAGATCAGANCAAAGGTGGATTNAGCAAAGATGAATTCTTAAGAAGACAACAGCTTCATATGGAAGCAGAAATGAAGGCCATGCGAGATGTTCCTGAGTTCATAGAGAAATCTCAAAGAATTTATAACTATGACCACTTCATCAATGATGCAGGTGGAAGCATATGTGAGTTATATGGCACAGAGTCAATGGATACGCTTGTTGAGAATACACTTATCCTATACATTGAAGCAGACTCTGCCATTAGGGATGAACTAATCAACAGAGCGATAGAAAATCCAAAGCCCATGTTCTATACCAAAGATTTTCTAGACGAACATTTAGAGATCTATGCTTCTGAAAAAGAAGTTCGTGAAGATAAAATGGATCCCGATGATTTTGTAAGATGGATTTTTCCAAAACTACTTGATTATCGAAAAACAAAATATGAAAAGATTGCCACAGAACATGGCTATAGAATCAATGCCACTGATGTTGCCAATATCAGCAATGAGAGTGAATTCCTTCAACTCATTGAAAACGCGATTGACGCTTAATTCATGAAAAAGATCAATGTGAATGGCAAAAGAATTGCCTATGATCGAACAGGTCAGGGATCACCCATTGTTTTTCTTCATGGAAACCCAACCTCCTCCTATCTTTGGAGAAATATCGTTCCTCATCTTGAATCGGTTGCCTCTTGTTATGTTTTCGATCTGATTGGAATGGGTGATTCAGATAAATTGGATAAATCAGGGCCTGATTCTTATGGATTTGAGGAGCATTTTGAATACCTTGATAAGGCAATCAATGAAGTGGTTACTGATTATAAAATCACACTTGTGCTTCATGACTGGGGCTCTGCACTCGGATTTCACTGGGCATTTAAGAACCAAGATCGTGTAAACGGTATTGCATACATGGAGGGAATCGTCAAAGAGTTGAAATGGGGAGAATGGAATGAGCAAAGTCGTGGTCTCTTTCAGGCTATGAGGTCGGATGCTGGAGAGGAATTAATTCTAGAAAAAAATATTTTTATAGAAAAAATTCTCACTGGCTCAATCATCAGAGATCTTAGTCATGAAGAATNGGAAAAATATAGAGAGCCATTNAATCAGCCTGGTGAAGATCGAAGGCCGATGCTCNCCTGGCCCAGACANATCCCTATTGAGGGAGAACCANAAAATGTATGTAAAATAGTAAGTGAATATTCCGANTGGATGAGTAAAAATAATATGCCTAAACTTTTTATCAATGCAGAACCTGGGGCAATTATNCAAGGANCTGTTCGTGATTTTTGTAGAANTTGGAATAATCAGAGTGAAATTACTGTAAAAGGCATCCATTTCATTCAAGAGGATTCTCCAAATGAAATAGGAAGTGCAATTCAAGAGTGGTACGAAAAAATTAATAAGGATGAAAACAAATGACAAGTGTGAATAAAAACAGACCTCTAGATGGAATGAGAGTGATTGAAATGGGTCAACTGATCGCTGGACCTTTCACAGGTAGTGTTCTTGGGTATTTTGGTGCTGAAGTCATCAAAATTGAACCGCCCACAGGAGATCCAGTTAGATATTGGCGCCTTACTGAAAACAATACATCATATTGGTGGCATAGTGTTTCAAGAAATAAGAAATCGATNACTTTGAACTTAAAATCNGATGAAGGAAGANAAATTGCCAAAGATCTAATATTAAAATCCGATGTACTGATTGAAAANTTCAAACCAGGNACACTGGAGAAATGGGGCATGAGTCCAGATGAATTAAAGAAAGAGAACCCTGGTCTAATCACAGCAAGAATATCAGGCTATGGACAAACAGGACCTCGCTCACATCTGCCAGGTTATGCCTCTGTTTGTGAAGGCTTTGGTGGTTTTAGATATGTCAATGGTTTTCCAGATCGTCCGCCCGTTCGACCAAATTTAAGCATTGGTGATACTTTGGCGGGCCTACATGCCGCTATGGGCGTGATGTTGGCATACATACAAAGAGAAAANGATCCTGAGAAAAAAGGCCAAGTTGTTGATGCTGCCATCTATGAGTCAGTATTTCAAATGATGGAAGCCGTTGTTCCTGAATATTCTGGATCNGGTGCTATAAGAGAACCATCGGGATCAACCATTACAGGCATTGTACCCACAAATACTTATCTCACCTCAGATAATAAGCATGTCATCATTGGCGGAAACGGGGACTCGATTTTCAAGCGTTTGATGAATGCAATCGATCGCCCTGACATGGCAGATGACTCAAGATATGAAGAAAATCAGGGNCGTGTTGAGCACGAAAAAGTCATCGATGCAGCCATTGAAGAGTGGACACGTAAACACACAGCTGAAGAAATTCTCTCAACAATGGATGAGGTCTCGGTTCCTGCTGGTCCTATATATAGCGTTGAAGACATGATCAATGACGAACACTATATTGCAAGAGGCATGTTCCATGAGGTTGAAGCAAATGGAAGAACGTTACAAATTCCAGCAATGCTTCCTATTTTAACTGAAACACCTGGCACTACGGAGTGGCCTGGTCCGGAATTGAGCGAGCATACCTCGGAAGTATTGGGGGAAATGCTGGGTAAAACTGCTGAGGAAATTGAAAAATATAAATCAGACGGAGTTGTTTAGCTTCCTAGCTCTTCTTCTCTTAATCAAGTAGATAATTCCAATTAGCACCAACAGCGGTGTCAACCAATATCTTGTGGGGAGTTCACCAGTTGCAATCACACCATACTGGTTTAACTCAAGAGAATCGAATTCATTTCGCCAAGCATCAACAGCAAGTGAATCATCATTAATAACTTCGAATGTTTTATTTTTTGCCCCATCCTTAAAAATTGATTCGACCAATACTGCAGCAACATCTTCCCTCGGAATCCATCCCAGTACATTATCGCCTTGTGAAAACTTTATTCCTTGTGTTGCAGGATCGCCGATGAGTCCACCTGGGCGTACAATGGTGAAATTGATTCCACTTTTTCTGATTTGATCTTCAGCAAGCGCCTTCCATTTCATGGTTTTATTTGCCAAGAGATTCAGCATTACTGTTGAAATATTTTCTGCGCCTCCTGCGCCAATTGAGGACATATAAATGATTTGTTTAACGCCATTTTTCTTTGCTGCGGCAACAATATTGATGGTGCCTAGGTAATCTACATTTTCTGAATTATCTCCTCCGATTGGGCCTATGGCAGAGATGATAATATCGACATCTTTTAAAGCTTCAGTCAGGCTTTCTTTGCTGGTTACGTCTGCAACTACCCACTTCACAGTATCACTATTCTCTTTGGCTCTTCTTGAGAAGGCTCTTATATCCACATCTCTTTGTTTGAGCTCTTCAATGATATGCACGCCTGTTCTTCCNGAAGCACCGAAAACACCTACAAGTTGCTTTTCCGAAGCAAGAAGCAAGGATGGCTTGAGAATAATAAAAAATGAGATGGAAAGTATGAAAGCTGCTGATTTTTTCATTTTATTTTTAATCCAGATTTTATGATTTTAAGAATCATAGACTATAATAAATCGCATTTTATACAAGACAAAGATGATGAAATATAGATCAAAAATACTGATATCGTTTCTCTTGGCTCCATTCTCTTTATTAATGGCTGAAGAAATTGAGGAAATCAAAGTTACCGGTAGCTATATCGGGACGAGAGCAAATGACATTGGGACTGAGATCATTGATCAATCCGATTTCAATGATTTAAATATAAGCACTGTTGGAGAAATCAGTAAATATCTATCGAGTGCTGCTGGCGCTCACTTTCAATCAAATACACTTGATGGTGTTGATCAAGGCATGTCAGCAATCACTTTGAGAGGACTGGATCATGCATCCACACTGGTTCTTATCAACCAGAGAAGACAAACTTTCGCTGGCACACCATCCCATGAAGGCGAAGGGTATATCGATGTAAATATCATCCCAGAAATTGCAATGAATAGAGTAGAAATTCTAAAAGAAGGAGCTACCTCTCTATATGGCAGTGATGCTGTCGCAGGTGTNATCAATTTCGTCACTCACGATGATTTTGAAGGATTAAAAATAAACTTATCCCAACAAGAAACAACCAACTATGACCAAAAAGATGATGTTATTGGTGTTCTATATGGAAAGAAATTTATCGACTCAAATCTGGTTATAGCAGCAAATATCTTAAAAAGAAGTGCNTTGCCATCAATCGAAATCCCAAGGATTGCTGAGAATGGCCTAAGCACNCTTGGAAATACATTCAAGGTTGCAGAGGCTGATACTATTCTATCAGGTGATTATGCTGGATCTTACTCTGCAGGAGACTGGGTTGCTGATCCAAATTGCCTAGAGAATGGAGGAGTGATTCAAGGACCATTTTGTAAGTTTCTATATGGGACGAGATTTAATATCGTTAACGATGAAGATCATGAAAANTTTTACATCAGCTACAAAAAAGATCTGGGTAATCTAAGCTTTGGAATCAAATATATCGATTCAAGCATTGATGTGAATGACAACCCTCAATCGCCCTCCTATCCAGCTCTATCATTCATGTCTAGAAAGATTTTACCAGGACAAGGTGGTAGCCCATTCAATGTTCCAGTTACATGGTATGGACGACCCCTCGGATCTGCATTCCCCTCCCCGATNTCTCCTAAAGATATTGATCAATATCATTTTAGTAGTTCAGTCATTATTGANTTGAGAAATCAGGCTAATCTGGAACTATCATTCACAAAGAGCAGACATAAAAATTTCCATAACAGACCGGATACAATTAATTCAAGGATGGAGAAAGCGATTGCTGGTAATGGTGGAGTCAATGGTAATGAAACATGGAACCTCTTCAATCCATTACTGAATTCATCCAGCTTGATTGAATACATCAAAGGATCAGAGCAAAGTCTTAAGATTGGTCAGCTCAAATCATTCGATGCAATTATAAGAACAAAGTTAGGAGAAAATAACCTAGCAATTGGGTTGCAACTCAATCAGGAAACATTGGATGTTTCATATAATGAGCTATCTCGTGCAGAATTTAATGCTGATGGAGATCTCATTAAAAGTGCCGATTTACTTTTTTTGGGTGGTGGAAGAAATACATTCGCAAAAAGGGATAAGGAGGCAATATTTTTTGAAGTTGAAAAGATATTTTCAGAGAACATTGACATGCTTTTCGCATCAAGATTTGAAAAAGTTGACGACGAATCCTCTCTGGATCCAAAGGTAACTTTAAATTACAGACCAATAGATAGCTTAACCATTCGAGGATCGATTGGCTCATCCTTTTCAACACCCTCAATGGCACAATTATATAGCTCTGAAATTGCACTTGGGGGCGTTAGAGATGTTATCAATGGTGTTGAACAAACCAGTTCTTTGTTTGTAAGGGTCATACAACTGGGTAACTCAAATCTCAAACCTGCAAGTTCTACAAATAAAAATATTGGCCTCTCATGGTTATTCAGTGATGATTCTTCACTTTCACTGGATCTTTGGGAGATTGACTACAAAGATCGTCTTGAGCTCGAGGATGCACAGACAAAAATTCTTGATAACCCAAATAGCCAGGCGATACAAAGAAATGAATATGGCGATATTGTTGCTGTAAAAACAACATTCTTCAATGAGGAAAAGACGATTGTAAGAGGTCTAGATTTGTCCCTTGACTATGAAAAAATGTTCACAAATGGTCAATCATTTGATTTGAATATCAATGCGACATATCTTTTTGATTACCTCACACCAGAACACAATGACGAGAGTGATCATGTAACCGAACATATGGTCAATAGAGCTGGGAGATTTAACTATAACGCACACACACATTCTCTGCCGCGTTTAAGACTCAATGCATTGATGGGCTTAAAGATGGGTGATATTAAATATTCTTTAAATGTAAGATATTTGGATTCTTATTTGAACCAAAGACCACTCCCCGAATCAGCCACTCAAAGTGGCTATAAGAATAAAGTAGATTCCTTCTTGGTCTTTGACCTGGGTGTAACAAAAGACATTTCCATGAATGATCAAATGATTAAACTCGGTCTTCATGTAATCAATGCTTTCGATGAAGCAGCGCCATTGCTNTACGATTCACCTGATTTCAGCTTTGATACAAGACTGCATGACCCCAGAGGTAGATTATTGAATCTCTCAATAGATTATGAGTTTTAGATTATTTGAAATGCGGTAAAACCTGATCCGCGAATATTTCTGTTTGATCAACCATTGCTCTCAAACGGGCATCCCTTGGTTCCGCTACAGGGGATCCTCCCAAGAGATAAATGTGATCCAAACCCAATTCAATCAATCCAGATAGACGATCGATGCATTTTTCAGATGATCCTGAGATTGTAAACCAGTCAATGAAATCATCATCAATCAGTTCAAGATGCGATCCTTTTTCACTCGAATGATTCTTCATATCGTATTCAGTTTGTAAAGAATTGGATATTTTCTGAAGAGAGGGAGGAAGATGATCAATGGGTGCATTTTTCATTGCGGTAAAATGTGCCACCAAACCTGCGAGCATTCTTGCCATGCCAATGGCCCTTTTTTCATCAGGATCACATATGAGATTGATATAAGCTCCAATTTTTATCTCATCCCTACTTCTGCCAATCTTTTCAATATGTTCTAGAGCAGTATTCATGGCCCAAGATACTCTGTCATAAGAGCTGCCCACGGCAAAAGAAACTCTTTCGGATACCTCACAAGCCATCTGAATTGTTTTTGGGCCTGTGCAAGCCACATCAATTGGAACAGGAGGAATTATATCTGGGTCAATCCAGCGGATGGGTGACTGCATGGTTCCCACATCGATTGACTCTCCTCTAAAATATGACTGAATAGTTTGAATAGAATCTTTTAATTCTTTTGTTGTGGCTTGCCTCTTTCCTATATGAGCAGCTGAAGAATCACCTCTTCCAATACCACATATTGCTCTTCCATCAGATTCCTCTTGTAAACTTGCCATTGCAGAGGCAGTGACCGCAGTAGCCCTTGTGACTGGATGTGTCACTCCCGTCCCCAACTGAATTTTCTTGGTGTGATGTGCCATAAGTGTCAGTTGTCCATAGGGGTCAGCTGATAAATTTTGTGTATCTGGACAAAGTATTGAGTCAAAACCCATGTTTTCAATTCTGACTGCCATTTCAGCAGAACATTTAGGAACTGGCTCCATCACTACGCCTATTTCAGTCATTTTCTTCTCCTCTATGATATTCGTCAACTTCACCGGATGTCATTAAACTCAGCGAAAGCGCGTGCAGATCCCCTTTTAACTCCTCACTGAGGACAGCATAGACCAATTGATGTCGCTGAATGGGATTCATATCAATGAAATCATCGCTGACTATCTCAACCCAAATATGCATCTTACCTTCAATATGAGCCTTATGGCCTTTGTGCATGTGGCCCTGATCTTCGATACTGAGAGAAATGGTTTTTATTTCACTCTCTAGACGATCTTTTATGATTTTTAATCTTTTATCCATAATATGAAAATCGGGTTTTAAGTTGGACTCAGTTTATAATAAGATCTATACAGATTAAATTCGACTGATAACTATTCTTAATTAATAATGAAAAAAATTGATGTTAAAAAACTAACTGATTTATCTAATCCAATTGATCGTGTAAACGAGATGGAGAGATTTAAGAATGCCTTGATCTCTGACAGTTTTTGTCTTTTGATCAATCACAGCATACCAAATGAAGTAATTGATAAAGCCTATTCACAATCCAAGCTTTTCCATAATATGGAAGATTCTGATGAAAGGAAGCAAGCAACTCATTATAGACATGCTCATTTTGGTCGCGGATGGTCGCCATGCGGCGAAGAGCCGGCATACTCTCCTGGAACCAAGGCCACATGCTCGGCATTTGATATGTGTTACGAAGTTAAAGAGGTGGATGAAGAGTTTGAGAACTATGGCCCTAACTTATGGCCACCAAAGATGCCTGAATTCCGAAAAGCCGTTTATGATTACTATTTAGATTTCTCTAAGCTGGAAAAAGTCATTGGGTCAATAATTGAGGAAATGCTTGATATTGAGAAAGGTTTTATCACAGCCCGAATGACGGAGAAGTCGCCTTCTACAATGCGTCTTATTTTTTATCCAGAAATAAAAGAGGAGCCAGAAGAAAATCTTTTTGGAATCAGTGCCCACACAGACTATGAGGTTTTCACATTGCTCACACAATCAGAGAAAGGATCAGAACTTAAAAATCCTGAAGGCAAATGGACACATGTTGACTCTGATCGTTATGAAATAATTCTCATGATGGGTGATATGACAGAAGTAATGACCAATGGATTGATCAAAGCAACACCCCATAGAGTGCCTCCAACAAAATGGGAACGTTATTCAATTACCAGATTTTGTGCAATTGATGGGCATCACATAGTAGAACCACTCGAACAATTCATTGAGCCAGGTGTTGGACCAAAGTATGATCCAGTCTCTCAACAAAAAAATATCAAGGACGGTTTAGCTGAGGCTGCAGCTAATACCGAAGCAATGGAAAATAACTGATTTCTAACTGAATAATCCTAATTTTGAAAATGGTGTGATCCAAGAAATCTTTAAGATCATGCAACACATAATGTAAACGGTAAGAACAAGCGCTACATTCCCACGAATTGCACCACTAACCATGCCATGTTTTGGATCCTCTGCATTTCTATTTCGTCCATAACGAATCATATCCGGTGTAATACTTATTGCTGCCATCAGCCAGAAAGCCAAATAAGCATTCCAGGCCCATGGGGCGCCATGGAGCCCGCCCCAAGACTCAATCAACATTAAACCTGAAATAGGAATAATGATAGATGTTGTCAAGGTGACACTCATTGCAAGCTTTCTAAGAAATCCTCTTGCCCAGATCCCCGCTTCTTTTGATTGATTAAATCTAATTTGCATCGCCCAAATATTTGAAAAGAAAGTGTGCCCAAAGAAAAGAAATGCTGCAAATTCGTGAATAAATAGAAGTAAGAGATAATTGATATCTAAATTGCTTAATCTTGCACCAAATAGAGGTAGAGCTGAGACGATTGTAATAACCATAAATACGCCATACCAAAAAAATCTATTTGGATCATTATTTGCTGTTTCTGTATTCATAAANTGAAAAATAAGTATATNTGATACTGATAATTAACTATTTTTCTCAGTTAAGATCAACTGCAAATTTTTTTAAATCATCTAACTGACAATATTCAAGGGCACCCATATGTGTCGATGAAAGTAAAACTTTGGGTGCTGCATTTGCCTCAAAAGCCTGTTGCCATCTTGGTGCACATAGGCACCATTGATCCCCAGGATTAAGTCCTGCAAANCCCGCCTCAGGCATTGGTGTTGAAAGATCATTNCCNACTGAAGCACTGTAAGCAAGAAATTCNTCAGTCATGATACTGCATACAGTATGACTTCCAACNTCTTGGTCTGAGGTATCACAACAACCATTTCTAAAAAANCCAGTCACTGGGTCAAGACTGCAATCGCCCAATGGTTCACCGAAAACATTTATAGACTCNTCCATCTCTTATTTCTTTTGGACCATCGTGATCCCATCTCCAACGGGAATCATAGANATGNTCACTCGATTATCATTAAATAAAAACTGNTTNANNTNTCTTAAAGCAACTGTATCTTTTTCTTGATTGGATGGGTCAGCGACATCNCCACTCCACAGTACGTTGTCAAATAATATGATTCCATCATTAGCAATAAGCTTTAGACACAACTCATAATAAGCNTGGTAATTTCTTTTATCAGCATCAATAAAGATCATATCAAATGAACCTATATTCTCCTCAGATGAAAGAAGTTCATCGAGAGAATCTAGAGCATTGCCCAATTTCAGTTCTATGATTCTATCCACGTTAGCCATTTTCCAGAACTTCATTGCAACTTCTGTCATCACAGGGTCACGGTCCAAGGTAATTAGGCGTCCTTTATCCATGGCTAAAGCGCAAACCAAAGCACTGTAACCGGTGTATGTTCCTATTTCCAGGATTTTAGTGGCTCTAATCGCTCTCACCATGAATGCCATAAATTGGCCTTGATCTGGGGATATTTGCATTTGTGATCCAGAGAGATTTAGAGTCTCATCTCTGAGATTTTTCAGTACCTCATTCTCCCTTAATGAAACATCAATTAAGTATTCATAAAGCTGGTCATCAAGTTGAATGGTTTTCTTACTCAATTCAGTGCCTTAGAGGGTGAAATATAGAATCATCAAAAGCAATAGAAAAAATACAAGGGATAAACTTGAAGAAACAATCCAGTACTTTCTTATCTTTTTTTTCATTTTTTAGTGGTGGGCCGTGTAGGATTTGAACCTACGACCAACTGGTTAAAAGCCAGCTGCTCTACCAACTGAGCTAACGGCCCATGGCAATTTAAAATGCAGGTGAATGATACCTTAGGATTTGTAAATAAAACAGAGATTCTTTCTAAATATAAAAGCAATTTTACCGTTGAATTTTTTTCAATCTTTCTTCAGCAAGACTGGATGCGGAAGAATTGGGATAATCCCTTATGACTCTCATAAATATGGCTTCTGCGGATGATAGATCTCCCATTTCCTGATATGAAAATCCTGATTTGAGAATTGATTCCATCATCTTTTCTGAACCTGGATATTCAATAATAATCTCATTGAAGATGTCTAAAGCTTCACTATATTTATCCTGAGAGAAAAGTGATTCTGCAAGCCAATATTTTGCATCATCAGTATAAGATCCCATTGGAAAATCTTTAATATATTCTCTCAAAGCAATTTCAGCAGATACATAATCACCTTTTCTTAGCAACTCAAATGATGATTCAAAGCTATCCTTTGCATTCTCTGAATTATTCGATTTCAGTTTCTGCTTTGATTTATCTCTTGCTTGGCTCTGAATCATCATTTCTAACTGATTATTTTTTGTATCTAGCTGATTCAATTCTTGCTTGAGTGCATCAATTTTATTTTCCAAGGATGTGACTCGATTCTCAATGCCTTGATTGCGATCTTCAATTGAGTCATTCACTTGCGCCTCATAGACACCGCATCCTGAGAATTGGCAAATTGTTATTATGGATAAGAATAATTTAAGCTTCATGGTGTCCTTCTTATGCTGAATAGAATTATTGTAATAAGGCTCACAAAAGCGAGTGGGACATAACNAATGATTTCGGGTCTGATCTCAAATATCTGTGAAGATTCAAGAATTGTATTTTGGCTGATGAAATATGCCAGACCAATAATCATCCCAATTAAGATTCTAAAGCCTGACCCTCTTTTTCTCTGTGAACCAACAGACATTTGCAATGCCAACAAAGCCAGAATAGGAATGATCATAAATGAAGCCAACCGATTATGAAAGGCAGTCAAATAGGTTTTTGTTTCTAGATTATTATTTTCTAAATAATCAATGAATCTTGATAATTCAATGACATTTAATTCATCAGAATCAGTAACGCTTAAACTAACAAGATCTCTGTCCAATTCAGTTCTCTCAATTTGATATCTTGAAAAATTAGACTGTACCCCATCATCTGAGAAGATTGTTTCTGATAGATTGCTGAGTATCCATTGATTGTAGTCATCTATTCCAGCAGATGAAGCTTTAGAAATTTTTTGAATTGCAAAATCTTGATCGATCTCAAAAATTGTCACCTCTCCAAAACTATTATTCTCTTTGACAAAATTGATATTGATGATCTTAGTTTCATCGATCACCCAAAAACCTCCACTGTCTCCAAGTGTTTCAATGTTAAATTTATTTTTTGTTCTAAACTGATCCGCATACCTCTCAAGAGGAGATGAAAGATACTCGCCAGATCCACTGAAAATTAGTGCCAAAATTGTGCCCGAAAAAAATACAGATAAAGACAGTCTAAAAAACGAAAATCCTGAAGACATTAGAACAATGAGCTCACTGTTTTTTCCTAAGTTACCAAGGGCCACCAATGCTCCAATCAATACAATGATTGGTATGAATTTCATTAACGAACTGGGTAACTTCATGAGGGAATATTGAATGGCCTCATAAACACCATAAGACCCAACTCCGATATCATCNCTCTGGCTCACAAAGTCAACAAAAAGCGAAAGTGATGCAAACACAAAACCAACAACGATGGTCGCTTTAAGAATCGCTCGAAAAAGATATACGTCAGCAATGTTCATCGTCCAATCCTCGAGAGTTGACTTTTAAAGAGTGAATAAATGATCAGGAAAATAGCAAAGCATCCATGAACCCACCAGATACCAAGCTCAACAGGGCTGTCACCCTGCTCAAACCAAACCTTTGCTGCGCCCAGTAAATTGACATAAACAAGGTATATCAATACACCGATGACAAGCCCCCCATATTGACCTTCCCGAGGAGATGATTTACTCANAGGCACAGCCAATAGCACTAAAATAATGAGCGCTATAGGTGGTGATATTCTCCATTGAAGTTCAGATCTGGAAAGAACAGAGTCGTTAAAAATAAGCTGCATAAAACTTTTTGTTTCATAGCCTTCATCACTGGAGCCATTGGAATCAAAAAAGAGTGGTAGCCTGTGTTCTGAAAATTTTAAAACTCGAAAATCACTTGTGCCAGGAAGTCCCTCATATCTTTGCCCATTGAAAAAAACAAGTCGATTTGAATTATTTTCTAATGATTGAATCTCAGCGTATTCAGAAGTGATAACACTGACTTTATTATTTGTTTTTTTCTGAAGGAAAACTTTTATGAATCGATTTCTTTCAGATCTACCTTGTGCATAAAAAACCGATCCGTCTTTTAAGTTTACAAATCTTCCAGGCTCAAAAAACTCAATCCCTACAGAGCGCATTGCTGCCTCCTCTTTCAGTAAAATGCTCTGTTTTGCATTTGGGGAAATGATGGTAGATATAAATGCCAGCAACACAATCAAAACAATCAGTGGAAATAAGAAAACTCTATAAATAAATCCTGTTCCTTTGCCTGCAACTTGTATTGCTGTCATTTCATGATCACGATAGAAACGCCCAATGACAATGATTACAGATAAAAAAGTGCTCAAGGGAAGAAGTATGATCAAATATTCAATGGATGATAGAGCAATGATTGGAATAAGAGATGATGAAAGAATATCCCCAGCTGCAATATCACTGATAACGTCTGCAAACTTATTGGTGATCAGAACAATCAATAGAACAAGGGTGACACCCAGCCAGGTACCGAAAAGCTCCTTCAATATGTATTGACTGATTATTTTATTCATACCGGATACAATTTAAAAAATTTAATGGGTCCATATTTATTAGTTTTAATGACCATATCATTACACTACAATTATGGTCTACTAATTAGTTTGATTGGTCTNCATGGATAGAATACATTGACTAATATAAAAACAGAGGAATTAAAAGATGAAATTCGCTACGAATAATAAAAAAATTAATGAGATTAAATCTGATTGCCTGATGGTATCGGTTTTTGATGATGGAAAATTGAGAGGGGCTACTAAACTGGTCAATACTTCTAATGGAAAATTGATTGAAGACTTTATCAAAAATAAAGATATTCAAGGAAAAATTGGTCAAACAAGAATCATTCCAGTAACGGGAAAATCTTATAAAAGAATTGTTTTAGTTGGATGTGGAGCATTTGAAAAATTCTCTCAGAAAAATTACAGAAAAGCTGTCATTTCTGCTTTGAAAAAGATTTCTCTGAGCAACCATAAGAAAATTGTCAGCTTGATTCATGATGGCGCTGAAAATATTAATAGTCCAAAAAAAGCATATAGAATGGCAAGGGTTTTGGCTGAATCATGGCATGCAATAAGCTATCAATACACCACAACAAAAGAAAGCAATCATAAAAAATTAAATCTCAGAAGAATTGAGATTGGAACAAATGGCAAGAAGGCTACAAAAGATCTGAAAATTGGACTAGAGCATGGTGATGCAATAGGAAAAGCTACACAGCTGGTAAGACATTTAGGTGATCTTCCGGCAAATATTTGTACGCCCAGTTACTTAGCATCTGTTGCTAGAAAAATAGTAAGTAAAAATAAATCAGCATCATTAAAAGTACTCAATGAAGCTCAAATGAAAAAGCTTGGGATGAATTCACTTTTATCGGTTACAGCTGGTGCTCAAGAACCTGCAAAGATGATCATCGCTGAGTTTAAAAATGGTCAAAAGAGCCAGAAACCAGTCGCTATTGTAGGTAAGGGTATTACTTTTGATACCGGAGGTATTTCACTCAAGCCTTCTAATAAAATGGATGAAATGAAATATGATATGTGTGGAGCAGCGACAACCATTGGGCTCTTGCAAATGGTTACCGATCTGAATCTACCCATCAATGCAGTTTTTGTTGTACCGGCTTGTGAAAACATACCCAGTAGTACAGCAACATTGCCTGGTGATGTCGTAAAATCAATGTCTGGTACAACCATTGAGGTATTGAATACAGATGCTGAAGGAAGGCTGATTCTTGCAGATGCACTGACCTATACTCAAAGATATAAGCCTAAACTNATTATNGATATGGCTACGCTAACCGGAGCTTGTGTNGTTGCACTTGGGGCACANCATTCAGGTCTTATGAGTAATTCTGATCAACTAGCAGAAAAGCTNTTTCAATGTGGACAGTCCACTGATGATGTGACATGGAGACTTCCTTTNACAGAGGANTATGCAAACCAGATCGTCAGTAATTTTGCTGATGTTGCCAATATCAGCACTCGTGGCTCAGGAGCTGGGACAATTACAGCAGGCTGCTTTTTGCAAAAATTTGTAGGTGATTATGATTGGGCGCATATTGACATTGCGGGTGTGGCNTGGGCTGAAGGAGNNAACAAAGGTGCAACTGGAAGACCAATGGGGCTNATGTCTGANTTTCTCATNAACGAATCAAATACATAATCATTNTTAAATGAAAGATATCGAAGTCATTTTCCANCACTTTGAGAATGATGACGAAAAAAAACAGATGAACTATGTTTATCGTCTAATTGAGAAAGGGTATAAAAAGCGATTCGGAAATATTTATGTTCATGCATCGACTGAGGAACAAGCAAAACTTATAGACGAGAAGCTTTGGACATTTCGACAAGAGAGCTTTATTCCACATTGTAGATTGGGGAATAAAAATTACAATGAATCGATTACGATCGGTTGTGAATCTTATCCAGATGCCAACTTTGATGTCATAATTAATCTCTCAGATCAGCCAGAAGATCCAGCATTAGAGCCTAAAAAGATNCATGAAATTGTTCCATCTTCAGAAGAAAAAAGAAGTTTGGCCAGATTAAAGTGGAAATCTTATAAGGATTTAAAATGCAAAATAAGCTCTCATAAGGTGNNCTGAGTTGGAAAAGACATACAACCCAAAAGAGATAGAANCNANNATATATGAATCTTGGGAAGATTCAGGATACTTCTCGCCTTCAAAATCGGGTGAGCCATTTTGCATTGTGATTCCGCCTCCAAATGTAACTGGGACATTGCATATGGGCCATGCATTTCAAGACACAATCATGGACATCATCATTCGATACCAAAGGATGAATGGAAAAAATACTTTATGGCAGGTGGGTACTGATCATGCAGGGATTGCTACACAAATGGTGGTGGAGAGACAATTAGAAAAATCTGGAACCTCTAGACAAGAACTCGGAAGAGAAGCTTTCGAAAAAGAAGTTTGGAAGTGGAAAGAAGAGTCCGGTAGCACCATCACGAAACAGATGAAAAGATTAGGGGCATCCACTGATTGGACAAAAGAAAAGTTCACCA
Source organism: Gammaproteobacteria bacterium (assembly GCA_002718375.1). The sequence continues at coordinate 26,227 of PBEI01000002.1, read as the reverse complement.
TGGATGAGAATCTTNTGAGAGGTGTAACNAAAGTTTTTATCCAACTTTATGAGGAAGGATTAATATACAGGGGCAAGAGGTTGATCAACTGGGATCCTGTCTTGCAAACTGCTTTGTCAGATCTAGAGGTAGCAACCACAGAAGAAAAAGGCTCATTGTGGCACATGAAATATCCAATCAGTGACTCAGAGGATCACATTGTGGTTGCAACAACAAGGCCAGAGACGATGCTTGGAGATACTGCAGTCGCTGTAAATCCAGATGATAAACGCTACAAAGACCTCATTGGTCAAAAGGTCATTCTTCCGCTCACTGACAGAAAAATTCCAATTATTGCTGATGAGTATGTGGATCAAGAGTTTGGAACAGGATGTGTGAAAATTACGCCAGCTCATGATTTCAATGATTTTGAAATTAGCAAAAGACATGATCTTGAAATAATCAGTATTTTAGACCAAAGTGCCAAGATCAGTCGATCGGCACCAGCTGAATATCAAGGTCTTGATCGTTTTGAAGCAAGAAAAAAAATTGTGGAAGATCTAGAAGCAAATGGTCTTATGCAAGAAATCGAAGATTATACGCTCACCATCCCAAGGGGAGATAGAAGTGGAGCAATTCTTGAGCCGCTCATTACAAATCAATGGTTTCTAAAAATGGAACCACTGGCTCAACCCGCAATAGAAGCTGTCAAGAATGGTGAAATAAAATTCATNCCGGAAAATTGGTCTAAAACATATTACGAGTGGTTAGAAAATATTCAGGACTGGTGTATCTCAAGNCANCTGTGGTGGGGTCACAGNATTCCAGCTTGGTATGACAATGAAGGAAATGTTTANGTTGGGGAAAGCGAAAATGAGATNCGANAACAACACAATATAGAANATTCANTTGCATTGATTCAGGATGATGATGTTCTTGATACTTGGTTCTCTTCTGCGCTTTGGCCTTTTTCAAGTCTTGGGTGGCCTGATGAAACATATGATCTAAAAACTTTTTACCCAACAAACGTGCTGGTCACAGGCTTTGATATCATTTTCTTTTGGGTCGCAAGGATGGTAATGATGGGCCTTAAGTTCATGGATGAGATCCCTTTCAAGGAAATATATATACATGGTCTGATCAAAGATAAAAATGGTCAAAAAATGTCGAAATCAAAAGGNAATATTTTAGACCCAATTGATCTAATTGATGGCATCAGTCTTGATGAACTTCTCGATAAACGAGTGCAAGGNCTNATGCAGCCTGAAATGGAAAAAAGAATCATCAACGATACAAAAAAAGAATTTCCTAATGGAATTCCTGATTTTGGAACAGATGCACTAAGATTCAATTTTGCAGTTCAGGCATCTACAGGGAGAGATGTTCGACTCGATCTTAAGCGAGTTGAAGGTTATAGAAACTTCTGCAACAAGATTTGGAATGCATCTCGATTCATCAAAATGAATACCAATGATTTTGAATTATTGGAAATAAAGGACACCGAAGGACATCCCATTGATCAATGGATCCAATCAAAATTTGCAGAAACAATTGATGAGGTAGAAAAGCAATTCAGTCAATATCGTTTTGATCTTGCAGCAACTGCAATGTATGAATTTGTTTGGAATGACTTTTGTGACTGGTATATCGAATTATCAAAAGCATTGATCAATGAACCTGGAATAAAACAGTCACAAAAAGACTATACAAAAAATAATTTAATAAAGATGCTGGACGCAATCCTAAGAATGCTGCATCCAGCGATCCCTTTTATCACAGAAGAAATATGGCAATCGCTCAGTGAAGAGAATAATAACAAAAGCATTATGAAAGCTAACTTCCCCAGCTCTAAAAATTGGAAAGTAGACACTGAAATTGCTTCCAATACGGAATGGCTTAAGAGTTTTGTATCCTCTGTCCGTCAGATTCGATCTGAAATGACCATTTCACCAAAACAATCGATTAAAATCATTGTTGATGATGCTTCTAATTCAGATATTAAAAGACTGGAATTATTTGAATCTTTTATAAGCAATATGGGATCTNTTGAGTCAATCATTCATAAAGAAGGACCNGANGATTTNCCAAAATCTGCCATCGCACTTCTTAAAGGAATGAAAATATATATTCCANTAGAAGGCCTTGTGGATATTGAGGAAGAAAAAGCTCGATTGCAAAAGAAATTATCGAATCTNAATCAAGATCTTAAATCAGTANAAAATAGACTCTCAAATGATGCTTTTGTTGAAAAAGCTCCCAAAGAAGTTGTTGATGAACTTAAGGAGAAGTTCAAANCATTGTCATCGGATCAAACTCGAATTGAGGAACAGCTTAAATTGCTATGAATTTGTTTCTTTTGGAATCATCCAAAGCAAGATCAAGCNAGGAATAAATAANANCAGTAAACCCAGTATTCCGGCCCTTGGTGTATTNAAAATCATCGATATCCAAGCAAGCAATGCAGGTCCTGCGACTACAGCTGATTTACCNACTAGATTATAGAAACCAAAAAATTGAGCCTCTTTATCTTTGGGAATAATACTACTGAAATAAGCNCGGCTGACTGCTTGTACACCGCCCATGACNAGTCCAACAACAATTGCCATTGCATAAAATTCTGCNGCTGTTGTGATTCTACTGGCAAAAATTGATATCAATATATAGATNAGGATTCCAATCGTAAGTATTTTCTTAAAACCAAGTCTATCTGCNAAATACCCAAAAATAAGCGTTGATGGGAAACCAACAAATTGTGTCAAAATCAGTGCTGTGATCATGGAGGATGCCTCCAATCCTATGTCTGTGCCATAAGCAGTGGCCATCCTTACAATTGTGTCAATGCCATCCATATAAAACCAATAAGCGAGAAGAAAAATAGCCACATTTTTNTANTTTCTCACNTCAGATAATGTCTGATAAACCTCATTAAATGATTGTTTCAATGCTTGAAAGAATCGTGGATTTTCNCTTTCAGAGTNTTGCTCTNTTACATTNCTTAAAAGGGGAACNCTGAAAAATGCCCACCAAACTGCAACCATAAAGAAAGAGAGTAAGACAGCATTGGATTGGCTTTCTATTCCAAAGAGTTGAGGATTCAAAAACATGATGACATTGATTAGAAAAAGTAATCCACCNCCCAAATAGCCCAGAGAATANCCTAGTGCTGAGACACGATTCCTATTTTCATTATCAGAAACTGAGACAATCAGGGAATCATAGAATACATTCCCTCCTGAAAATCCAACAGCCGCGATTGCGTATAGGAGAGCNGCAAGCATCCATTCACCTTGAGGNATAAAATAAAATGATGCTGTACAAAGAATCCCAAGGCTAGCAAATAAAAGGAGAAGNTTTTTCCTCTTAGTGCCTATGTCTGCATATGCACCCAATATTGGCGCCAATAGAACAACGATCAAACCAGATAGTGAATTTGCATACCCTACCATTGCGGTGCTTTCTAGATTTGATAAATCACTCGCCCAATAAGATTTGTAAAATATTGGAAAAAAACCTGCCATCACTGTGGTTGCAAAAGCTGAATTTGCCCAATCATATAGCGCCCATGAGATAGCATCTTTCTTATACTTTTTAAAAATCATTATTCTAGAAAATCATTTGCTAATTGTAGATCTTCCCACACTTTATGTTTTTGAGAAGGGCTTCTCAAAAGATAAGCTGGGTGATATATCACCAAAGTAGGAACTTCATTGGATCCAAAACCATGAATTTTTCCTCTTAACTTTCCCATTGGTAAATCAGAACCCAGAAGCGAATGAGCGGCAATCCTTCCAACTGCAATNATGATTTTTGGTTGAACCAGATCAATCTGTTTTTCTAGGTAAGAAAAACATTGATCTACTTCTCCAAGTTTGGGGTCACGATTATCCGGTGGTCTGCATTTAAGAATGTTGGCAATGAAGACTTCATCTCTTGTTAAGCCCAGAGAAAAAATGACCTCGGCTAATAAGCGCCCTGCTCTACCTACAAATGGTTTACCTTGAAGATCCTCATCCTTGCCAGGCGCCTCTCCNACAAAAAACCAATCAGCGTTTCTATTCCCATCACCAAAAACAGTATTATTGCGGCCTTTATGCAGTGAGCATTTTTTACAAGTGGCTACTTTAGATTCAATCGATGCCCAATCATTTTCATGATCTTGATTAAGCACTTTGGGTTTATCTCTNAGTTGATATGTATCAATCCCTAGTGATTGAAACAGTTTGAGNCCGATAGACATAATCTANTCTGAGACGTTGNCTTCTTTTTTAGCGATCTGATTCCTAAAAACTTCNAATGATGCAAAAAATAGTCCGGAAACAAGGTAAACAATTGATAGCAGGCTGAGAACATTTGGTGCATCCANGATAATTAATATGAATATCAACGGGATCAATAATGCTCCATTAAATGGCATCCTATTNAGTGTTCTAAGATCTTTAAANCTGTTGTATTTAATCTTTGAGACCATAAGTATTGATGCCAATAGANAAAAAATGGNGATCATAATCAGGGCATTTAAATCATCAAATGAGTGAATCACGCATTGCCAAATCATCACAGTGACTAAAGTTGCAGAGGCTGGAGACGGCAATCCCAAGAAATAATTCTCAGACTTTAGCACAAGATGATTATTAAATCTGGCAAGCCTTAGTGCTGTTGTCGCTATATAAAAAAACGATAGGAGCCATATGAATTTAATGTCAATTTCTGAAATGAAATTGTTTGTTGCCCAAGAATAAAACAATATTGATGGCGCTACGCCAAACGATATCAAATCACAAAGACTGTCATAATCTTTCCCAAAATCAGAAACTGCATTCGTGGCTCTTGCAACTTTTCCATCTAAGCCATCTAAAAAAACAGCGACAATGATAGAAATGATTGCCATCTCATACTGTCCGTCAATCGAGCAAAAAACTGAAAAACATCCCGCAAATAGATTGGCTGTGGTAAATATGTTGGGCAAAATGAATATACCCTTCTTTAAGTTTACCTTATCTCTGTTTTTTTCTTTTCTTAGGACCATCGCGACATTATAAATAAATCACGTAACATGTAAAAATTGGATTTCTTAAAACTATTAACAATATATCTGATGTTTTGATGCATTTATTTGGGTTTTTACTTACTATTTCAGTATGAAATTATCNAATTACCCTATTAAAACGTTTAAAGATGCTCCATCTGACGCTGAACTAATCTCGCATCAACTTATGTTGAGAACGGGNCTCATAAAGAGATTGGCTTCAGGAATATTCACTTGGATGCCCTTCGGTTTAAAAGTTTTAAGAAAGATCGAGCAAACCGTCAGAGAGGAAATGGATAACTCAGGTGCTTTTGAGGTCCTCATGCCAACCATACAACCTTCAGAGTTATGGCAAGAAACCAAGAGGTGGGATGATTATGGTGATCTGCTTTTACAGATTCGCGATCGTCATGAACGTCTGTTTTGCTATGGTCCCACGCATGAAGAGGTTATCACTGATATTCTCAGAAAAAGTGTAAAAAGCTATAAACAGCTACCTGTTAACTTCTATCAGATTCAAACAAAATTCAGAGACGAGATTCGACCTCGATTTGGTGTTATGAGGGCGCGTGAATTTCTAATGAAAGATGCTTATTCATTTCATTTGAATCAAGATTCTCTTGAAGAAGAATATGAAAAAATGGACAAAACGTATGAAAAGATCTTCACAAAACTGGAGCTTGATTTCAGGAAAGTTCAGGCCACAAGTGGGGAGATTGGCGGTTCGGTTTCTCATGAGTTTCATGTAATTGCAGAATCTGGCGAAGATGAAATCGCATTTTGTGATGATGANAACTTTGCTGCAAATGTTGAGACATTGGAGAGTGAAAATGCGCCCAATGGTGGAGAATTAANATATGCAAGAGGCATTGAAGTGGGTCATATTTTTCAACTGGGTGATAAATACAGTAAAGCGATGAAACTTGAAGTATTGGACTCTAATGGAAAAAANGTCAATCCATATATGGGTTGTTATGGGATTGGTATCTCGAGAATTGTAGCAGCTGCAATAGAGCAAAACCATGATGATAAAGGAATTATATGGCCAAGCGCCATTTCACCTTTCGAGATATTGATTATTGTTCTCAATGACAAAGATGATTCAAATGTAATGGATAAAGCAATGAAAATTTACCAAGAACTCAGATCAGATGGTATAGAGGTTGCGATAGATGATCGAGATGAAAGAGCTGGGGTCAAATTTGCAGATGCAGACTTATTGGGCGTGCCCACTCAAGTCATTGTTGGGAAAAGAGGTATAGAACAAAAGAAGCTTGAGATCACCTCAAGAAGCACAGGAGAAAAAAGAGAGGTCAAGATAGATCAGATCGTTAATCACCTCAAGAATTGATTAGTCATCTCCTTTCTTATCTGCCGATTGTGAAATTGCCCACTCTATGAATTCTATGGCTTCCTTTTGAGCCCTTAGTGCATCTTGCCTGGCAGATTCATAAAGATTCACTTCCATTCTCCTTTCAGCTCTGGATAAAAGTCGCTCGGCTTCTTGTATTTTTTGAGATTGCTCAGCAGAAGAGTTCATCTCTTTTGCCGCAGCTATGGTTTGTCTTGCATTACTCATCTCTTGTAACGGAGGCAATGTAGCGCAAGCGCTCAGCGTAAACACGATCATCAAAGATATTAAATAATTCTTCATTTCAATGGACTAATTAATAAAACAAAGAATATCAATCAAAACAAACCGAGTCCATATGATAATCAAAGGTTGGTTCAACTGAGCTTCAATATAGACTTAACAAAAGGTATGGTCAGTTTCCTTTGACTTGATAGTGACTCATAATCAAGCGTATCGAGAATATCCATCAAAGAAGAGACATTTCTTGCTGTTCGCTTAATAATAAATTTAGCGGAATCATCAGGCAATTCAAACCCTCTTGCTTTGGCATGATGCTGAGCGGCAAAGACAAGACCATCGTCATCAAGAGGTTTTACCCTGAATAATAAGCTCAGTGAAAAGCGGGATCCTAAATCTGGAATCTTGAAATCCAGACTTTTTGGTGTCTCCTTGGATGCAATGATTAATCGAGTATTAGTGTTTAAAATACTNTCATANAGATGCATCAATTTTTCCTCCCAAGAATGCTGTCCAATCACAGAATCCATGGCATCTATAGCAATCAAATCCAATCCTTCAAGCCCTTCAATGATCTCGGATGAATAATCCTTTATCTCATCCATATTCAGATACTGAATGTGCTTATCAAAAGAATCATATTCATTACACAAGGAGCTTAGAAGATGCGTTTTTCCATTTCCTGAATCTGCTGTAATCCAAATTAGCTTCTGATCTTCATCCTTTAAAGCCTCTATCAAGGCCGAGTTCTCTCCAATGAAAAAGCTCTCAAAAGTCATATATTGAGAGATCACTACTGGGAGTGGNAGCTGTTTCACTTTTTAAGTGGNCCTTGCTGTAATAATCTGCTTCGCTCTAATCGACCAGGAAATCCAATAATCCACTCCNCTTAGGATNGANGTCAGNAAAACNAGGGCTCCTGTGAACTGGATTAAAAGATCAAGATTCGGATTAAATATCTGACCTGCAATCACAAAAAGAACAAAAAATATTTGTAAAAATGTATTTAACTTACTGATGAAAGTTGGGTCAGGACTTGGCTTTTCAATGAAGTAATAATAAAGCGCAAGACCAAATAAAATCATTACATCTCTCAACAAAACTGTTGCCATTAACCAATATGGGACTAAATCCATGAAGTACAAGGTCACAAACACGCTCACCAAAAGTATTTTATCTGCTGCTGGATCAAGTGCAGCACCGAGCTTCGATCTCCAATTATTTCTCTTTGCTAAGAAGCCATCTAAAAAGTCAGAAATACCTGCGATGGCGATCAGTCCAAGCGCATTTCCATATTGTTTATCCCATAAAAAATCAATGATGGGAATCACCAAAATTATCCTGAGTATGCAGATTGCATTTGGTATAAATGACATTCGAAATTGAAAATATGAACTCATCAAAAATATCTCAAAGATTAATAATTATCTTGATGATAATATAGACTTTCTATTAATTATCATAGCTCGGATTAGAAAGGACGCACTTTTTAGGAATGAGTAATCAAAAGTCAAAAATAACTTACTCAGATTCTGGTGTAGACATCGATAAAGCCAATGATCTNATCGATGAGATCAAACCTATGATCAANNAAACCTTAACCACTGGNGTGCTATCNAATATTGGNGGTTTTGGAGGATTATTTGAGCTGAATAGTGAAGATTATGAACGGCCTGTTCTTGTCTCGGGAACAGATGGTGTGGGGACAAAGGTCAAATTGGCACAACAACTTGATATTCTTGAAGGAGTTGGTGTGGATCTGGTTGCCATGTGTGTCAATGACATCATAACTTCAGGTGCAAAACCACTGTTCTTTCTTGATTATTTTGCAACCTCAAAACTCAATAACTCACAAGCAAAGCGGATCATAAAAGGAATTGCAGATGGTTGCTTGCAGTCTGAAATGGCTCTCATCGGTGGAGAAACTGCTGAAATGCCAGGCGTATATCAGTCTGGTGAATTTGATCTTGCTGGATTCTCTGTGGGTATTGTTGACTACAAAAAAATCATTGATGGATCAAAAATCTCAGAAGGTGATTCAATCATTGGTCTCGCTTCATCAGGGCCTCATTCCAATGGATACTCCTTGATAAGAAAATTGATTGAAGATAACTCAGTGGATTTAGATGAAATGATCAATGGTGAGAAGATTGGTGCACAAATCATTAAGCCTACAATTATATATAGTCGTTCAGTACTGAGTTGTATTGAAAAATATGAAGTGAGCTCAATGGCTCACATCACTGGNGGAGGATTTCAAGAGAATATTATTCGAGCCATACCTGAGGGCTGCCAGGCAATCATCGATAAAAATTCATGGAGCTTGCCTCCTGTCTTTCAATGGATTCAAGATCAGGCTGGTATCGACTCAAATGAAATGCTGAGAACATTTAATTGTGGCATAGGTTATGTTCTGATCGTTAAAGCGGATGTTAAGAATTCTGTGATCAAGCATTTCCAANANGAAGAGTTAGAAGCTTATGAGATNGGTTCTATAACAAGTGGTGAGAAATCTGTCATCATCAATCATGGCTGATGGAACTCAGTCAAAATGCAGAGCTGTTTGTTTAATCTCTGGTAGCGGAACAAACCTTCAAGCCATCATTGAAAATATAAATAATAAATCTCTTAATATCGATCTAATCTCTGTGATTTCAGATAATCCCATGGCAAAAGGTATCCAAAGAGCAGAAAAAGAAGGTATTGATACCAAAATCATTGATTACTCGACTTTTGAAGATAGAAAAGAATTTGATAAATCACTAGAAATAGAGGTACTTGCTCTTAATCCAGACCTAATCATTTTGGCTGGTTATATGAAGATACTGGATACCAACTTTTGCAATATTTTTGCTGGAATAATCCTCAACATCCACCCATCCCTTCTTCCAAAATATAAGGGATTGAATACACATCAAAAAGTGATTGATAATAATGAAAAATATCATGGCGCAAGCGTTCACTTTGTGGTGCCAGAACTGGATGATGGCCCAGTGATCATTCAATATCAGTGTGAAGTTGATAAAAATGATGATCATCACTCGCTACAAAAAAAAGTGCTGCAAGGTGAGTACATCATCTACTCAAAAGCATTACAGTGGTTTAGTGAGAATAGGTTGATCTTTGATTCTGGAAATATTTTCCTAGATGGTGAAGCCCTTTTGAAACCTAGGCTTATAAGAAAAGACTAAGTTTTTGGTAATGTGACCCCGGTCTGTCCTTGATACTTTCCTTTTCGGTCTCTATATGACTCATCACAATCTTCATCTGATTCAAGAAATATCATTTGAGCAACACCTTCATTGGCATATATTTTAGCGGGCAATGGTGTTGTATTTGAAAACTCAAGCGTGACATGACCTTCCCACTCAGGCTCAAGTGGTGTGACGTTTACAATGATTCCGCAACGTGCATAGGTTGATTTACCCAAACAGATGGTCAGAACATTTCTTGGTATTCTGAAGTACTCTATTGTTCTTGCAAGTGCAAATGAATTGGGAGGGATGATGCAAACGTCAGAATCAAAATTCACAAAACTATTTTCATCAAATGACTTGGGATCTACGATAGCAGAATTGATATTTGTAAATACTTTAAATTCAGTTGCACATCGAACATCATAACCAAAGCTTGAAGTTCCATAAGAGATTAAGTCTTTTCCATCTGAATGTCTTATTTGAGATTCGGCAAAGGGTTCAATCATGCCATGATTTTGTGCCATTTTTTTGATCCAGTTATCAGATTTAATTGTCATAGTCCGAGATAATTAAAAGAAATAAATTAAACTATTTATTGTAGATAGTATGATGCACTAAAATTTAAACATGCACCAGTCAGAGTAAGATAAAGAAATGTTAAAAAAAATCGTCAATTGGCAGTTAGAAAAACCAACCACGAACCCGTTTATTGCGATCGTATTGGTCTTATCAATATTGGGGTTTTTTTCATATAACATCCAATACTTTGAACTAGATGCTTCATCGGACACTTTATTACTCGAGGACGATGAAGACTTGCGATATTACAGAAATATAAAAGCAAGATATGGTGATGATGAGTTTCTAGTTGTCACAATCAGTCCACGAGGTGATTTATTTGAAGAAAAGAATATTGATCTATTGATTGATCTCAAAACAGAGTTGTCACAACTAGAGCAGATTGAATCTGTGGTAAGTATTCTAGATGTGCCTCTACTTAAATCTCCGCCCAAAAGTCTCGGAGAGATTGCCGAATCTGCACCAAATTTCCTAAGCCCAGAAACAGACAGAGAATTGGCAGAAATTGAGCTCACAACAAGCAACTTATACCAAAATTTAATCATTAGTGAAGATGCTAAGACCACTGCCATGCTTCTGAATATCAGGTTGAACACTCAGCTCGAGAGTTTAATTGACCAAAGAGATGTGCTCAGGGCAAAAAGATTGGATTCTAATCTCAGTGCCACAGAATTGGATGAGCTTAGTCAATTGACATCAGAAGTGAAAAAGCTAAGAAAAGATGAAAGGAATGAAACTGAATTGATGGTTGCAGATGTCAGGAAAATCCTGGATCAATACAAATCATCTGCTGAAATATTTCTTGGTGGAGCGCCAATGATCACAGTCGATATGATTGACTATATTCAAAATGATATCGAGGTATTCGGATTATTGATTTTGATATTCCTTGTGATAGCACTTTTGGTAATATTTAAGAATCCACAATGGATGATAATCTCAATGATCTGTTGTGTTATTGGATTGCTCATTATGACAGGTGTATTGGGCTATATGTCATGGCCTGTTACAGTTGTTTCAGCTAATTTTGTGGCTTTGTTATTGATTTTTAGCCTTTCNATTACTGTTCATCTCACAGTTCGCTACCGAGAACTCGTTAAGCTTCACCCAGGCAATNATCATTCTTCATTGATCATGATGACCATGAGAGACAAATTTGAGCCATGCCTGTTTACAACAATTACAACCATGGTTGGATTTGGGTCACTTTTGATCGCGGGCATAAGGCCAGTGATCGACTTTGGATGGATGATGCTGATCAGCATGGGAGTTATTTTTATTTTGGTCTTTAATCTTTTTCCAGCTCTGTTGAGCTTATTTTCTAAAATTGATCACAATGAGAAAAAAGACAAAACTCGAATGCTGACAAATGGATTTGCCAATCTTGTGATTCGTAAGCCGTTTCAGATCATTGCCTTTTTCACCATCATGCTTGCAATCAGTGTCTTTGGAATAACAAAGCTGACAGCTGANAATCAATTCATAAAAGCATTCAAGGAAGANACTGAGATTTTCCAAGGATTGACTGTGATTGATTCAGAACTTGGTGGNACAACACCNCTCGATATCATTATTGAAGCTGACCCNGATTTCTTCATTGATAATGATGATGAGCAAATGATTGAAGATGATTTCTTCGATGAGATGTTCTTTGAGGAAGGGGAAGATTATGAATATGACATTGGTGGAGACAGTTACTGGTATAACTCATATCGCTTGAAAACCATTGANTCNGTTCATGATTATTTGGAATCATTGAATGAAGCTGGAAAAGTCATTTCATTTGATACAACAATGGATGTNCTTGAAACCTTAAATGATGGNGATGAAATTGATACTTTCTTTCTTTCTGTTCTCTATAAGAANGTNCCAGATGATGTCAAGGAGGCGCTCTTTGATCCATATCTCTCTGAAGATGGAAATCAANTGAGAATCTCTTTCAGNGTCTATGAATCATATCCTGATTTACAAAGAGGTGAATTATTAAAAAAAATCAAACATGNCCTGACAAATGAGCTTGGNTTAAAGGATTCACAAGTGAAGTTAACNGGATTGCTGGTCTTATACAACAATGTCCTTGAGAGCTTAATCACNTCTCAGATTCTTACCATTGGCTTTGTCTTTGCAGCAATCATGGTGATGTTTTTGNTTTTATTTCGATCCATCAAATTTGCGATCATTGCAGTGATCCCAAGCATCATCGCATCATCATCAGTCTTGGGCTTAATGGGTCTNATGAATATACCGCTTGATATCATGACCATAACAATTGCTGCAATATGCATTGGTATAGGTGTTGATCACTCAATCCATTATGTTCATCGCTTCAGAGAAGAGATGATTGNTAATACAGATCAAAGTCTAGCCATAANGAAAGCACACAATAGCACTGGGCAAGCAATNTATTTTACTTCTGTGATCATCATTCTNGGATTCTCGATTTTGGCATTTTCTAATTTNATCCCAACCATTTATTTTGGTCTNTTCACAGCNTTTGCNATGTTGCTTGCCTTATTTGCTAATTTAACACTGCTGCCTGTGTTGTTAATGAAACTCAGGTAAAATNATCCGAAGATCATGATGCTTGAAAATAAAAAAATTTTTGTGACCAATGCTTTGCCCTATGCCAATGGTCCGATTCATATTGGTCATATGGTTGGTTATATACAGGCTGATATTTGGTCTAGATTTCAGAGAATGCAAGGGCATGATGTGGTTTTCATATGTGCAAGTGATGCACATGGAACACCAATAATGTTGAGCGCTGAAGACCTGGGTGTTGAACCAGTGGAGCTTGCTGCNGAATATACTCNCCANCATGAGAATGATTTCANTGACTTTCATGTNTCATTTGACAANTACCACACGACCCATTCGCAAGAAAATGAAGAATTGGTCGGAGAGATATATCAAANANTGAAAGAAAACGACTGCATTCGAACAGAAGTCATTGAACAAGCCTATGATGAACAGGAAAACATGTTTCTTCCCGATCGTTATGTCAGAGGNACATGCCCCAAATGCAATGCNCCTGATCAATATGGAGACAATTGTGAAAAGTGTGGCGCAACATACAAGCCAACAGATCTGATTGATCCGATCTCNGCNATATCTGGCAAANNACCGAGTTTAAAAGAATCTGAGCATTATTNTATGAAACTGACAAAGTTTGAAAATATGCTCGAGGATTGGATCGAAACAATCGATATACACTCATCTGTAAAATCAAAACTCAAAGAATGGTTTGATGTTGGATTGAGGGATTGGGATATTTCCAGAGATGCGCCCTACTTTGGCTTTCTTATTCCAGGGGAAGAAGATAAATATTTCTATGTTTGGCTCGATGCGCCAATTGGATATTTTGCATCTCTAAAAAATCTATCGGAAAAATCNGATCTTCAGTTTGAAGAATACTTCAAAGANGGCTCAGATACNCACATGGTTCATTTTATTGGTAAGGACATCATATATTTCCATGCCCTTTTTTGGCCAGCTGTTTTGGAAGGTGCGGGCGTTAAGAAACCAGACGCAATTTATGTCAATGGTTTCCTCACAGTCAATGGTGAAAAAATGTCTAAATCCAGAGGCACTTTCATCAAGGCGAGAACATATTTAGATCATCTAGATCCAGAATATCTGCGTTATTATTTTGCATATAAGAGTTCTGCAGGTGTGGATGACTTTGATCTTGATACAGAAGACTTTCAAAANAGAATAAATGCAGATTTAATTGGAAAATGGATCAATATTGCCAGTCGAAGCTCTAAGTTCATTAGAGAGCATTTTGAAAATACCTTATCTGCAGATGTAGATAAGGATTTAATGGAAACATTTGACTCAGGGGCCAATGAGATAAAAGCGCATTATGAAAAACGAGAATTTGGTCAATCAATGAGGAAAATCATGCTTTTGGCTGACAANGCAAATCAATATTTGGATCAAGAAAAACCTTGGATAATGATTAAAAATGAAGAAAAGAAAGATGAGGTTCAAAAGGTCTGTACCAATGCCCTCAATATGTTCTTAAAATTAACCATTATGTTAAAACCTGTGATGCCTGATGTTGCAAGCAATGTAGAATCATTCATGAACTTATCAGATCTCAATTGGTCAAATATTCATGATGTGATCAATGATCATAAAATAAACAATTATGAAAACCTCATGTATAGAATTCGTGAGGAAGATATTGAAAGGATAATTAAAAAATGAGTAACGAAGAAAATATTATTAATTTTGATGAGTTCATCAAAGTTGACTTAAGAGTGGCTAAGATTATCGAGGCAAAAGATGTTGAAGAGGCAGATAAACTTCTTGAAATAAGGGTGGATATTGGTTCAGAGGAAAGAACCATTTTTGCCGGCATCAAAGGATTCTATGATCCCTCTGAGCTTGTTGGAAAGATGATCGTTGTGGTTGCCAATCTGAAACCGAGGAAAATGCGTTTCGGGGTTTCTGAAGGCATGTTATTGGCATCTGGCGATGATGATTCAGGTGTCTTTCTGATTTCACCAGATGTTGGAGCAAAGCCTGGAGAAAGGGTGAGTTGAGTTAGCCCCTTTTATGCTGAATAGGAGTCTTTCTCCTTGGGTAGCAAGACTTACATATATAACACTCGAGTCCAAAACAAGCTCTTGCTTGGCAATTTTCCCTTCCCCAATATATGATTTGCAGATGAAGTCTGTTCCAGATATCTTCTGGAAAAATCTCTTTAAGATCTCTCTCGGTCTTTTGCACATTTTGTCCGTTACTTAAGCCCCAACGATGAGCCAGTCGATGAATATGGGTATCGACAGGAAATGCTGGGTGACCAAAACCTTGGCTCATGACAACAGAAGCGGTCTTATGCCCAACACCAGGTAGTTTTTCTAGCGCTTCAAAAGATTCAGGTACTTTTTGATCATATTCATGGACCAATGTATATGATAAATCGCGGATTGCTTTCGATTTTTTAGGGCCTAATCCACAAGGTTTTATAATCTCATAAATAGATTCAACTGATAATTTTGTCATTGAAAGAGGGTCTGATGCCAATGCAAAAAGTTCAGGCGTGACTTCATTGACTCTCTTATCTGTACACTGAGCAGACAATAGGACAGCAATCAATAAAGTATAAACATCTTTGTGATTCAGTGGGATCGGTGTATCTGGATACGCCTCATTTAACGCATCAATGATGAATTTAGCCCTCTCTGATTTATTCATAAAAACAAATGTAGCATAATAATTAGATGGCAATGGCAGATAAAAAAGTAGAAGTGTTCGCTGCAATCATCATTGGTTGTGTAGGCGTTTTCTTTGTNTTTGGTATGCCATTTTTTGTTGGTGGCATTATTTCTGAGTTGGGGTTGAGTCAATCACAAGCCAATTTGGTATCTTCTGCAGAAATTGCTGGAATGGCACTGTCTTCAATGCTGGGGTTTTTTTGGATCCAGAGATACGAATGGAAGACTATCGCGTATTTTGGGATCACAGTCATCATTTTGGGAAACTTTATATCCAGTATTGGATTTTCAGAAGAGCCTTCTTTCTCTTTGCTTGTTATGGTTCGATTCTTAACTGGCCTATTTGGTCATGGCGTTTGTTTTTCTCTTGGAGTGGCTGCAATTGGACGCACAAATAATCCAGATAAAAATTTCGCTTACAGCNTAGCNGCTCANGTCATCATGGGATCTTTGACCGCTNTNCTTGTNCCAATGGCAATGTCAAAATATGGCATTTCAGGAATGACCATTCCTGCTATTTTTCTTGCCCTCATCGGATTGTTCTTTGTGAAATATCTATTNGTCAATAACCCATCAGAAACAAATGATGGTCAANCACAAGATGGGTCAAAGATTATTTTCCTGCCCCTGATAGGGCTTCTGATTATGGTGGTTTGGCAAATGGGTGTTGGTCCCTTTTTTAATAATTTAGTGCCATATGGGATCGGCAACGGAATATCCAGTGATGCCATTGGAATAGCATTATTTATCAGTACTGCAATGAGTATCATTGGTCCAATTTCAGCTTCAATGTTGATTGATAAAGTTGACCGCTCTCATGCTATTTTCGGAGCACTCACGGTTCAAATTCTGATCATATTGAGTTTTACCGGTGAAATCACCTGGATTGGATTCATGCTGAGAGCCATTTGCTTTCAAGTAGCTTGGAACTTTGTGGGCCCATTCTTAATGGGCATGATTGCTGCAGTGGATCGGTCCGGAAATTATTCGGTTATGATTCCTGCATCTCAATTGGGAGGTATTTCAATAGGTCATGCAGTCATTGCTTCTTTATTAAATTCTGGCAATCCTTCACTTATAAACTATTACTCTGGATCATTTATTGCCTTATCGATTTTGATCTATTTCATACTCTTCCTAAATCGATCTGAATGAATCAGTTGCGAGGCTTTACAT
Source organism: Gammaproteobacteria bacterium (assembly GCA_002718375.1). Next base: position 9,454 of record PBEI01000002.1, on the reverse strand, counting down.
ATAAGTCGGTGACTGTTCCCTCAAATACTTCTGCAGCCATCCCAACCGTTTCAGATAACGTAGGATGAGGATGGACAGTNAGTGCAATGTCACTCACATCACAATCCATTTCAATNGCTAAAGCAATTTCTGATATTAAATCACCNGCATTTGGCCCAACAATTCCACCACCAACTATTTTCTTTGTTGAATTATTAAATATCAGCTTGGTCATNCCCTCATTTCTTCCAATCGTNAATGATCTACCACTGGCTGACCAAGGGAATATCCCTTTGCCATAATCCAATCCTTTTGCTTTGCATTCTTCTTCTGAAAAACCAACCCAGGCAACTTCTGGGTCAGTATAGGCAACAGATGGAATACACCTGATATCATTTGTTGACTTATGCCCTGCTGCTACCTCAGCAGCAATCTTGCCTTCATGGCTTGCCTTATGGGCTAACATTGGGTCACCAATCACATCGCCGATTGCAAATATTGATTCCACATTGGTTCTGAATTGCTTATCAACATTAATGATTCCTCTCTCATCTACATTCACGCCAATCTCATTCAAACCAAGAAGAGATCCATTAGATTTTCGTCCAACTGCAACAAGAACATTTTGAAAAATTTCGCTGAATTCNTCGTCATCTTTTTTAAANGATACGCTAATCCCTTCATCAGATGCANTCGCAGAGNTNACTTGNGNCGATTTCATGATTTTTTTGCACTTCTTATTGAGGATTCTCTCTAGCGGTCTCACAAGATCAGGGTCTGTTTCTGGCATCAGTTGTTTGGTTAATTCAACAATTGTGACCTCACTACCAAGNGCCGAGTATATTGTGGCCATCTCAAGACCAATTATTCCTCCTCCAATTATTAGAATATCATTAGGTATCTGATTAGGTTCCAATGCTCCAGTGGAGNCAATAATTCTTGGGTCATCTGGNAAGAAACTCAGCTCAGCAGGCTCTGANCCAACAGCAATAATNAANTGATNAGATGAAATTCTNNGAGAATCNCTTTCATGGTTGACCTCTATCTCATTTTTGGAAGAAAACTTTGCTGTACCATGAATCACATCAACACCTCTTTGTTTTGCCAATCCTGATAATCCTCCGGTCAATCCGCCGATGATGTTATTTTTCCATTCTTTCATTTTGGACAGATTAATTTCTGGCTCTTTAAAAACGATGCCGCTGACCTCTGCATCTTTTGAATCATCCAAGATCTTTGCCGCATGCAGAAAAGCCTTTGATGGAATGCATCCAACATTAAGACAAACACCTCCTAAATCTGAATTTCGCTCAACCAAACCNACTTTCAAACCCAAATCAGATGCTCTAAATGCTGCNGCATAACCACCTGGTCCAGCACCCACNACAATCAAGTCATAATCATGTTNGNATTNTGAAGATTCACTNGNATCNTCANTCTCTTGAATCGNTTGTTCTGTTTCTTTTTNTTCAGTGTTAGATTCATCTTCTTCNTTNGNTTTTGACTCGGATGACACAATAGAGATNAAGTCTCCTTGNGAGACGCTATCACCTGGACCTACGGAAATCTTNTCTACAACACCNGNAAAAGGACTNGGAACATCCATTGCAGCCTTTTCAGTCTCTAGGGTTAATACTGGATCACCCTCCTCGATTCTATCCCCCTNNGCAACATGCAACTCAACGACTTCAACTTCATCAAAGTCGCCTAGATCCGGTATTCTTATCTCAGCCAANGCTGATCTCCTCAGATAAGTAAGATTCTGGATTNTCAAGCAATTCCTTTAGTNCAGATGTGAATTNTATCCCNCCGACACCATCGATGACTCGGTGATCATAAGACAATGATAAGGGCAANATGAGCCTTGGTAAGAATTTTCCCTTAATCATGATCGGTCTTATTTGAGCCCTGGCCACACCNAGAATAGCCACTTCAGGGGGGTTAATAATTGGTGTGAATCCAACTCCTCCAAAGCCTCCCAGNCTTGATATGGTAAATGTTCCACCTTGTAGATCATTGATCTGGATCTTTCCGCTTCTGGCATCTTCACTTAATCTGACAAGCTCAAGTGAAATTTCTTTTAAACTCTTTTGGTCTGCATCTTTGATCACAGGGACCATGAGTCCTTGATCGGTATTCGCTGCAAAACCTATATTTATATATTTTTTATGGATCAGTGCTGAATTCTTGTCATCCAGTGATGAATTGAAATCTGGAAATTCCCTCAATAGCTTACAAACTGCCATGATGATAAATGGCAGGATTGACAGTGATATTCCATCTTTTGCGTATGATTTTTTTAAATCCAATCTTAATTGTTCCAGCTGGTTGATATCGGCTTCATCATGCTGGGTGACATGCGGGATATTGATCCAACTCGCTTGCAGTCTAGGNCCCGAAATCTTTTTAATTCGACTCAAAGGAACACTCTCAATTTCACCAAATGCAGAATGATCTACTTCGGGTAATTCTGGAAGAGCAGATTGGACATTTGGGGCATGGCCACTCATCACAGCCTTCACAAAAGATTTAAGATCCTCTGGAAGTATACGACCTTTCATTCCAGAGCCATTGACTTGGTTTAGATCCACGCCTAATTCACGCCCCAGTTTTCTTACTGAAGGGCTTGCATGAACTGTATTGAAGGATGTATTGAAGAATTGACGATCACTCTTTTGGGTATGACCTTGTTTTTTTTCAGCTCGTGGGTTTTGGGNTAACTTCTCTGTACTTTTCGCNTCNTCCTTATTTTCTGGCTCTATGGTTTGCNCTTCTTCTTTATTTGGAACATCAGGCTCTTTGATCTCGATTATACAAAGATCATCGCCCTGATTGATTTTGTCTCCATTTTGAACAAGGATCTCAGTCAACGTCCCTGTGAGTGGACTGGGAATCTCCATCGCTGCCTTTTCAGTTTCTAAAGTGATGATGGGATCATCGATATTAATGCTATCTCCTGATTTGATATGTATCTCAACGATTTCTACATCGATGAAATCACCAAGATCTGGTACCAAAACTTTCTCTTGTGATGAAATGATCTAACCTCCGTTCAACCATTAATTCTCTTGGACTGTTTCCAATAAAGATTCTAGCTCTCCAGACTCAAACATTTGCTCCACGATATCTGATCCNCCTACTAACTCTCCATTGACATATAATTGGGGAAAGGTTGGCCAATTTGAATAACTCTTAAGACCATCTCTTAATTCATTGTCCTCTAGAATATTTACAAAAGCGAAACGTTTTTCCGAAGCTTTAAGAATCCCACATACCTTTGCAGAAAAACCACATTGAGGGAAATCTGGTGTCCCTTTAATGTATACAAGCAATGGGAACTCATTCAACTGGGCTTCTATTTTTTTATTAATATCCATTTAAAATCTCCATAAAGATAGTTCCAAAAGTTTATTATAAATTTTACTTAGATAAAGGTGATAATATTTTTAAGCTTAAATATTTTGTAAAATAAAAATTGCTATAATTATTAAAATGATTATCAACTAGAATTAATTTTTATTCAGATTTATTTACCGAGGAGAAAAAATGATTGANATAAAAAAAATAAAAGCTCACTGCGATNTACCTTGTGCGATATACGACACTATGCCTGCTCAATACCAAGCCTTATCAGTAATCAGATTCCTAGATCTCATAAATGAAATCTCTAATTCGTTAGATGATCCAGAAAATCTTGCTAAGCTTGTCAGATTGATTGATCAAAAAGAAGTTCATGCGGTAAATGCTAAAAATGAAATAACTACTATTTGGGGTGACTACTTCAAGNAGCCTCAGATCAGCAAATACCCTGAAATACACGAAATTACGCATTCTATAATGATCGCTGCTTCAAAATGTAAACAAAGCTTAGATCGTCAGAATGGTTTAGATTTGCTTAAAAATATAAATCAATTTTCAGAAATATTCTGGGCTACAAAAGATATGGAAACAGAATTAAAAACCGTCCCATATGAACCCAAACTAGAAGTTGTATGCCCAAAATAGTAATAATCTAATCTAATAAATAATTGATTAAGATATTCAAAGTTGAGGGAGTAAGCATGGAACCGTCTTACCGATCTGGTGATATAGTTTTCTGTTTAAGCACAAATAAAATAAAGAAAAATGATGTTATTGCCTTTGAAACAGAAAAATATGGTTTAGTTCTCAAAAGAATAAATTCGTTGGATTCGGGAAAGTTCAAAGTTACTAGTGATAACCACTCATATGATTCACCAATTTTGAAAAAAGAGCATGAAGTTGAGGATATTGTTGGAAAAGTTCTATTCAGTCTTAATTCCCTAAAATCTTTTTTAAACCCTTTAAGTTAGATCCTACAATAATGTATCATAGACGAGCTTTTTTAATTATTAAATGAGGAAATAATGAATAAAGAAGAATACACTTTTCTGGGATTAAGTATGCCTTACATCTCAATTATATATTCTATATTTCTCATCTTATTTGGATTTCTAGTTAGCTACTTAAGTGAAAGCAGTTCTGTTACTTCTTTTATCCCTTCAATGTTAGGCCTACCTATCCTTATACTGTCGCTTCTGGCAATCCAAATGCCTAATAAAAGGAGGTTACTAATGCACATTGTAGTCATGATTGGTTTTGTGATATTTCTTGGAGGATTAGATTTTCTGAGAGGAATTTCTGACCCATTTGCTATTTATTGGGCNGGTATTTCAAAATTGACCTTATTAGTAACAGGATCAATCTTTTCTTTCTTAAATATAAAATCATTTATATTCATCCGAAATCAAGATTAATTAAAGAATCTAAGAAATGCGTTATAAGATTTTATGATGCCTTTTTAAATATTATTTTCATGAGTTCTAAAGCATTTGAGGATGTCCAATAAAGCACCATTCCGGAAGGGAAGGTGAACAACAACACAAAGAACAAAAGAGACATGTAATATAATTTTCTTTTTTGATTTCTCAATAAATCACTGGTTAAGTTTTGATCAATATAAAGGAATGAACTTAGCAGACTGATGATCATCATACAGAATGGCAGAAGATTAAATGATGACCCGAAAAAGGGAATTATAATTGGAAGTGATAACCATTGATCTGGTTTACTTAGATCATCAATAAACAAGAAAGATTTCTCCAATAAATATATTGATTCTCCCAGCACATCAAAAACAGCAATAAATATTGGAATCTGGATAAGAAAACCAAATAAGCTTTTTACTGAATAAAATGGACTTATATTTTTGTCTTGGTAGACCTGCATGATTCTACGATTGGCCTCTTCGCCAGAAAACATGCTTTTTATTTCATCGATCTGAGGTTGCAAATCAGACTGAATGCTATTGACATCATCCTGCCATTTTTCAGCAATTCGATTGAGTGGAAAAATCATGATTTTTAGCACGCAAGCAAGCAGAAGAATTGCTATACCTTCATTCCCAACTAAATTTAAAAGCGAAATAAAGATCCATTCAATAAAAAAACATAGTTGCCTCAACCAATCCCAAAGTGCTGAATACATTAATTGTCTTAGCTCAGGATCAAGCTCACTCAGCTCAGCAGTATTCAATGGGCCAAAATACAATCTAAATTGATGTACTCCATTCCCTGCCTCAGACGTCAATCGGAATCTTGATTCTAATCCATCTATTTCATCAATTAGTAAATTATTTTTTATAGGTGAAATAAGAAATGACCAAAATCTTGTTCGAGCGCCAACCCAAGAGCCTTGCTTGGTATTGACTTGCCTTAAGTTCGATATATTCTCAGAACCGTGCTCATCAACGCTTACCAACCATGTGCCGTTGTAAAGTCCTCCCAAACCATAGATGTCCTCTTCACTGAGGAGATTTTTTAGATCAATTTCTATTTTTACATCATCATTAGACTGAATGATTAATTCCAAAAAACGATTCTGTTTGTCAATTTTATAAATTATTTGTGAAATCTCTTCTAAAGGATTGGGACTGCTGTAAACAACCTCAAAATCTTCGCCTTCATAATCTGATGAAATTAGATAGTCATCATATGCATCGCCTTTGCTATCAAAAATTCTTATAAATGGTTTTGCGTTATTGCTGAGCTCCAAAAAAATATTAGTATTTGATAAACAATCTGGATAACAGGTTGTCCATTTTTTTATTGTTGGCTCCTCTGGATTGAGCATAATCTGATCTGAAAGTTCCTGATCGAGGGAATGGGCCTGCTGAGTGAATATTAAAATGAAAAATAAGATTCTGAATAAGATAGACATCATTTAAAATATTGGCTCATGTCTGATACCGCATCTTCGAGATCTTTATAATCAGAACCTTCGATCTCTGAGAGATCATAATTTTGATCCCTTACCTCAAAATAGCTTCCGTATGAAATGATAATTTTCTGATCTGTAAAAACCGAAAATGAATCATAACTACCGGCAATCATGTATCTCCAAGGCTTTTCATCAAATAAATTATTGCCTGTACTGTAATCAGAGTAATTATTTGAGCAGTTCAATATTTCCCTCATTAAAGTTGGGGCAAAATCATGATGGGATGATCGGGATGAATATTTCTTTGCATCTCTGCCTGGCCAAATCATCATCATGGGAACCTTTGTTTGTACTGGACTATAATTGCTGGAGTGCCCATAGTAATTGGTTTGATAATCATCCAGTTCATAACCATGATCTGAAGTCATTATGACAATGGTGTCTTTGAGTAAATTTTTGTTATTAATAACTTTGATTAATCTTCCAATTTCTCTATCGACCTCACGGATGGACTCGATATATCTGAATACTTCAATATTGTGAGAGGCATCATCTTTTCTTGTGAATCTATTTTTGATTTTGATTGACTCATTATGATTGACATCATTTATAGGAGGATCGTAATGGAGAAGCGTGAAGAACTTTGATTCATTTTTTTGGTTAATAGACTCCTCCCAGAGATCAGTGGTCAATTGAAGACTCGTTACTTCTGAATCGCTGAGTGGCTTAAGGTTAATCTTTGAGATACCAACAAAAGCTGTCCTATCTAGCACTGCAGGACTTCCCAATCCCGATGAACTGATAGCCTGAACATCATAGCCACTCTCATCAAATTGTTGAATCAACAATGATGGCTTCAGATTGTCATGAAAAACCCTCCAATAGGTAGATGGCAGGCCATAAAAGAGTGAAAACATTCCCATTCTTGATGAAGTTCCACCAGAATAATGATTTTCAAAATTTGAACTTTCCTTAAAAAACTTTGATGTATTTGGCATTATTTCATGTGTAAGCATTTCTGGACGCAACGCATCTATCAAAATGACTAAAACATTTTTAGATTCAACATCACTGCTGCACTGCAAAGGAGTCTTTGGGTAAAGTAATTCAGAATCTGATACTTCTTTAGACATATTTTTTTCTCTCAATTGATCTGAATCAATTAATCCCAATCTAGCAAGATCTCGTTTGGCATGAAGGGGTCTGAATGAAGGCAAATATCTTGTAAATGTTGTAATGGATGACTGATAGGTTGCATCTGCCCATATATGAACACCTTGGACATATACCCATGCACTGATTACAAGCGCTGCCACTGAGACGCCAAGATAAGCTTTCTCCGTTCTGGTTTCTAGAAACTTACCGATCTCTTTACCAAGAAAATAATGAAAAACGAGCATAATCATGATTTGAAACAATGCAAATAAATAGGTCTGACTATCAAAAAGTATCACGGTCATCAGACTCATGTGAAATCGATTGCTGGCAAAGAAGTTAGCATCCATGATGAGCAAACTATTTACTATTGATGCATAAATGATGGATAAGATGACAAGAACCGCTCCAAAACCTATGAATCGATGTATCAATGACATCAAAAGTAAAGGCAAAAAATGTATAGAGATAAAGTGAGTTAAAGTTGCTAATAATATATAGCTTATAGAAAGCAAATTATTTGTTGAAGGAAAGAATAAAAGATACTGAATCGCTATCAGAGAAGCGATGATTCCATTAAAAAAGCCATACCAAAGGAACCAATTTGAAGGGAAATTTAGTTTTTGAGTTTTTTTAATAATTTTTTTATCTCTTCTGGACCAACGGTTTCTGAATGTCCTAAATTATATACAAATTCTTCTCGCAGTGATTTTATCTGATCTGAAAAGGTTTGATCATTATTCAATAATTGAGCAATGGTCATTGGAAGCTCTTCGAGAGTTGATGGAGAGATAATAGAGCCCACCTTTTCTCTGATACTCATTTCTAGTGGCTCTGATTGAATTTCGTTCCAGTTCGGGTTTCTAACTCTAGGTGGTATATCAATAAATATAATTGGTTTTTCCAATCCCAGTGCATACTCAATTGCGGTTCCTGACCAATCACAGATTAATAAGTCAGACTGCAAGAGGGACTCAGATTCACCCATTTCTTTGACCAATTTAAATGACTCATGATTTGAAAACTTCTTTTCTATTTCATCGATTAGATCTGGTGAACGCTTTAGTGTCTCATGATGCGGTCTTAGTATAAGTGAGTAACCTTGATCAATGATGATTGAGCAGATTTCCATTCCAACAAGATTGATAATGCTATTCTCTCCCCACGTGGGGGCTAAAAGTATGACTTTTCTATCATTATTGGGTAGAGCATTTAATTGAATAAGCTTTTCAAGTCTTGGGTAACCATATGAAATAAGATTTTTCCTAATCAATCCTTTATTATTTTCTCTCAGTTCAATTTCTTTCTTTTGATGGGGTCCAGCACATAAGATGGTGTCATAATGATCGAACGACTGCTCTGTATCGACCATGTGAGTACTGGTTAAACTATGAAAAATATACACATAATGGACAGGATGGATTGATCTTTTAAGTTCAAAATTATTTAGATCCATCATGGTTAAGATCATCATCTTGGCTTTTAAATACTGAAAAAATAGTATCCTAAAAAATCCTTTTCCAATATAAATCGATCTGTATCCTGAAGATTGTTTTAATAATCCTGGGTCTTTTTCATCAGAAGTGACATAGGTCACAGCTATTTGCTGATTCAGTAATCCGTTTAAAAGGGGTTTGAGATGATGCCAGTCTTGGAAACTCTCCGAGTAAAAAATAATATTTTTGAAAGTTTTAGGAAGTTTTTTATATGCTCGATATCCTTGAAAGTCCTTAAAGAATGTCTTCATAAATGATAATCAATCCTTTTTTCTAAAGATCGACTTTAACTTATACCAATAAGATTTAATCACGAGACCAAGCGTTGCAAACATTCCTAAGATAGCAGATATCAGCATACCTCCAGTACTGGGATCAAGATATGCATGGGCATTATTTACATAGCAGAGAGATATGATAGAAATAACGAATATTTTTTTTGTCATCTGTAAATGCCTCATTCGGTCTATTTAGAGAGATATTCTAAATCAGTTTCTATAACCATGGGATAAATTTCTTCTTTTGCACGTTTTAGATGATCTGGATCATCAATCTCTGACCAGACTAAGTCATCTATTGTTAAACAT
>PBEI01000001.1:13989-54369 GCA_002718375.1 Gammaproteobacteria bacterium | reverse complement strand
GTCGATCTATGACAATGGAGATACTTGAAGGGAGAGGTGTGGGAGAGAAAAAAGACCATATTCATCTTAATCTTCAGCACTTAGGACCTGAAGTAATCGAAGAGCGTCTNCCNGGTATTGCTGAAACAGCAAGGGTATTTGCTGACGTTGATGTAACNAAAGACCCCATTCCTGTNNTACCCACAGTTCANTACAATATGGGTGGTGTGCCGACAAATATGCATACAGAGGTCATTACCAAAAACTCNNNTGGTGANATGGAGATTGTCCCAGGNTTGATGGCAGTTGGNGAAGCTGCATCTGTATCNGTGCATGGAGCAAATCGTTTAGGNTCTAACTCANTGCTTGANCTTGTGGTCTTTGGACGAGAGTCTGCCATTCANTGCCAAAAAACCATNAAACCNATGGATATTCAAGNAAAGGTNAACCAAANTNAATTGGATAAGATCATCGANAAGTTTGACTCTATTCGATTCTCAAAAGGATCACTTCCAACNGCAGAAATAAGAGCAGAAATGCAAAGNATCATGCAAAANCATGCGTCTGTTTTTAGGACAGAGGANCTAATGCAAGAGGGNGTGGAAAAACTNTCCTCATGCATTNAGTCATTCAAAGATGTNTNTGTNAGCGATCGNGGNTTNATTTGGAATACAGANTTAATNGAAACANTNGAGCTNGAGAATCTTCTGGGTCAAGCNNTCATNACAATGCAAAGNGGCCAGGTTAGAAAAGAAAGCAGAGGNGCNCATGCAAGAGATGANTANCCNGATCGTGANGATGAGAACTGGCTGATTCATAGTATGGGTTGGATGGATGAGAACANTNATGTAACCATTGGATCTTCGCCTGTTCATTTAGATACTCAAACAGATGAGGTAGAATCAATACCTCTCAAGGCAAGAGTTTACTAGAGGATTAATCATGGCGGAATTTACACTACCCAAGAACTCAAAAATCGAAAAAGGAGATTATTTCAGTGCTGATGAATCGGCTGAGAATATCAGGACATTTCATGTATATCGTTATGATCCCTCTGATGATTCAAATCCTCGTGTGGATACTTATGAGATAGATATGGATAAATGTGGCCCGATGGTTTTGGATGGGCTCATTAAAATTAAAAGCGATTTTGATCCCTCATTAACCTTTAGGAGATCATGCAGAGAAGGCATTTGCGGCTCATGTTCTCACAATATCAATGGCGTCAATACACTGGCATGCATAAAGCCGATTAAAGATCTAAAAGGAGATATTCGCATTTTTCCTCTTCCTCACATGGATGTTGTAAAAGATTTAGTGGTCGACTTAACTAATTTTTATGAGGGTTATTCATCAGTTGAGCCTTGGCTCAAGTCAGATACTCCTGCTCCTGAAGGATCAGAGAGGCTTCAAAGCAAAGAAGATCAGAAGAAAATTGACCAACCCTCTGCTTGCATCCTTTGTGCATGCTGTTCAACCAGTTGCCCAAGCTATTGGTGGAATGGAGATAAATATCTTGGTCCTGCAGCATTGTTGGCTTCATATCGTTGGCTTCAGGATAGTCGTGATGATGCGAAAAAAGATCGTTTAAAAGATCTGAATGATTCGTCAAAGCTTTATCGTTGTCATACGATCATGAATTGTTCTTTGGCATGTCCGAAAGATTTGAATCCTGGTCAGGCAATTGCAGAGATCAAAAAGATGATTGCCACCGAAGATTTGAATGAATGATTCACAACACGATCTTTCAAGGATCAAATGGCGATGCAGAAGAGGTACCAAGGAGTTGGATTATCTTCTCTTGTCATATTTTGAGAATCATTATTTGAGAGCCAGCGAAGATGAACAAGATTCATTTAGGAAAATACTCTCAGAGCAAGACCCAACTATCATTGAATATTTTGCAAACCCTAAAGGAATAAGCGACACTTCAGTCTATCAAGTTATTAGGGTCATATTGGGCTCAACAGATTCATTCCAAATTAAATGAAAAAAATAAGAAATTTCTCGATTATTGCACACATCGATCACGGTAAATCAACGCTTGCTGATCGTTTAATTCAATTGTGTGGAGGCCTGGAAGCAAGAGAGATGACAGAACAGGTTCTTGATAGCATGGAGCTCGAACAAGAGAGAGGTATCACCATTAAGGCTCAATCCGTTTCATTGGAATACAAATCAGAAGACGGTGAAGATTATATTTTTAATCTCATTGATACCCCTGGACATGTCGATTTTTCATACGAAGTCTCAAGATCACTTGCAGCATGCGAAGGAGCCTTACTGGTTGTTGACGCTTCTCAAGGTGTAGAGGCACAAAGTGTTGCAAATTCTTATAGTGCGATAGAGGAAGGGTTGGAAATTATTCCAGTAGTGAATAAGATTGATCTCCCTGCAGCTGATCCAGACAAAGTTCTAAATGATGTCGATGAAATCATTGGAGTTGAAGTTGATGATCCAGCTTTGATCAGTGCCAAAACAGGAGAGGGCATTGAGTTCTTAATGGAAAAGATTGTCAAATCAATTCCATCACCAAAAATAGAAGATGAAAAACCATTGCAAGCGCTCATTATTGACTCTTGGTTTGATCAATATGTGGGAGTCGTTTCTCTGATAAGAATATTCGAAGGAAAAATATCTGTTGGAGATAAGATTAAAGTCATGTCAACGGGGCAAGACTTCATAGTCAATGATATTGGAGTCTATACCCCAAAGAAAAAAGAAAGAAAAACATTAACCTCTGGAGAAGTTGGTTACTTGATTGCAGGCGTGAAAGATATTTATGGAGCTCCAGTTGGAGACACAGTAACTCATTTTAAGAACCCCACATCTGAATCATTGCCTGGTTTTAAGTCAATTCAACCAAGGGTTTTTGCTGGGCTTTACCCATCCGTATCTGAAGATCTGGAAGCATTTAGAGAAGCATTGGATAAATTAAAACTCAATGACGCGTCTTTACACTTTGAGCCTGAATCATCATCAGCTTTGGGGATTGGATTCCGGTGTGGGTTCCTTGGAATGTTGCATATGGAAATCATTCAAGAACGGTTAGAAAGAGAGTATGACCTTGATTTGGTGACCACATCACCAACCGTTGTCCATGAAGTGGTTAAAACAGACGGAGAAGTACTCCAGATAGATAATCCAGATGATCTCCCGAAGATGAATAGCGTGAAAGAGATTAGAGAACCTATTGTGGCAGCGACTTTATTAACACCTCATGAATTTGTTGGCAATGTGATTCAACTTTGCCAAGCAAGAAGAGGAATACAGAAACGAATCCAATATCTCGGAAGGCAGGTTGTTATGGATTATGAGCTGCCCCTTGCAGAAGTGGTTCTGGATTTTTTTGATCACTTAAAATCGATATCAAAAGGTTACGCATCTTTTGATTACAATTTTTTGAGATTTCAACCTGATAAGTTGGTCAAGCTTGATATTTTAGTCAATCATGAAAAAGTTGATGCATTCTCTGTGATCATTCATAAAGCAAACGCTGTATCAAGAGGAAGGGAAATCATTGATCGTTTGACAAAGATCATACCGAGACAACAGTTTGAAGTTGCGCTGCAGGCTGCAATTGGCGGCAAAATAATCGCAAGAGGCAATGTGAAAGCGTATAGAAAGAATGTCACTGCAAAATTATATGGGGGAGATGTCACCAGAAAAATGAAATTACTCAAAAAGCAAAAAGCAGGAAAAAAGAGGATGAAGCAATTTGGTGCAGTAGAAATACCTCAAGAAGCCTTTTTGTCTATCATGAAAAAAGACTGATGAATTCATAGAAAAATCACAGATTTAACACAATTCCAATCTATAATGCTCAAATGATTTTTGATTTTCAAACAATACTATTTTTCATAACCCTTTTTCTTGGGCTTTCTTGGCTTATTGGTAAGCGTATTTTAAAGAAAGACTCGGAGTTCTATGAAGTTTGCGGGGCCATGTTTCCCATTTTGCTTATCATATTTCTTTTTAGGTCGTTTGCTTATGAACCATTTAGAATTCCCTCAGCATCTATGATGCCAACACTCGAAAAAGGTGATTTTATTTTGGTTAATAAGTTTGCTTATAACATCAGAATGCCATTAACAGGAAAGACAATTTTTACCAATAAAGAACCAAAAAGAGGCGATGTTCTAGTCTTCGACTTTCCATGTGATAGAGATATCAAATACATCAAGAGGTTGGTTGGATTGCCAGGAGATGAGGTTGTATATAGAAATAAGCAGTTAAAGATCAATGGAGAATCAATTATTTCAAGCTATGACTCAGTTTTTAAGGATCCAAAGCAGTATGGTTCACACGTATACAACGAAACGATTGATGGAATTGATCATCGTTTACTCCTTACTCCTTCTCGCAGAGGGAGAGAAGGCACATATACGGTTCCAGAAGGCACATATTTCGTGATGGGTGATAATAGAGACAACAGTACAGACAGCCGTTTTGAATGCCCAGGATTTGTTCCCAGTGATCATGTTGTCGGATCAGCCACTAGAATATGGTTCAATTGGGATTTCTCAACTTTTCCTAAGTGGGACAGGATTGGCGATAAAATTAAATAAATCAGATACGTTTTGATTTCTAAAAACAAACATAAACAGCTCGAAAGTAACATCCAATATGTATTTAACGACTCAGATATATTGACTCGAGCACTGACACATCGAAGTCATTCCGCAAAGAATTATGAAAGACTGGAATTTCTCGGTGATGCAGTTTTAGATATGGTTTTAAGCGAAAGACTCTATAAAGAATTCTCACAAATAGAAGAGGGCAGGTTGAGCAGAATGCGAGCTCATCTCGTTAATCAGAGAGCCCTTTCTCAGATCGCTAGAGAAATTGAATTAGATGATTTTCTTATCCTAGGCAAAGGAGAGAGCACCTCAGGAAAAAATAGAGACTCAATACTCTCTGATTCATTGGAGGCCCTTATTGGAGGGGTATATATTGATGGAGGATTCGAGTCAGCCCAAAAAGTGATTAAAAGTCTTTTTGAAAAGATGATTCGTCAAATAAATCCTGAGGATCTATTTAAAGACTCTAAGAGTGCCCTTCAGGAAGTATTACAAAAAAATAACATGAAACTCCCTGAATATAAGCTTATAAAAACAGAAGGCGATCAACATGATCAGGTCTTTGAGGTGGAGTGCATCATTACAACAATGAATCTGATTACCAATGGTAAAGGGAAGAATCTAAAAACAGCAGAACAGCAGGCTGCTGAAAAAGCCCTCAATGTTGTCCTGAACGATCATGACTGAAAAGAAGAGTGGTTATGTTGCAATCATTGGAAGACCCAATGTCGGTAAATCAACCCTGATTAATGCATTGATTGGGGAAAAAGTCACAATTGTGACTTCTAAGCCTCAGACCACAGTACAAAATATAATTGGAATACTTAATGATGAGGACTCACAAATCATTCTTGTAGACACCCCAGGGCTGGTTTCTAATAAAAAAATTGCAAGTCACAACAAGACCTTTAATAAATCCGTTTTAGATGCCTTAGCTTCATCAGATGTCATTGTCATGTTGTCTGAGGCCAATAAATGGACAAAAACGGACGAACAATTACTCGAACAAATAGACGCTCAGTCTCTACCCTCTATTCATGTTGTAAACAAAGTGGATCGTTTTAAAGACAAGACCAAGATACTGGATTTCTTAAAGGAGCATTCATATTTGGATACTTTTTCTGATGTGATACCGATTTCAGCAAAATATAATAAGAATCTCGATTCACTGCTTGGTGTGATCAAGGGCCATCTACCCAATCATCATCTTGATTATGATGATGAAATATCCACAGATCAGGACTTGCATTTCAGGATATCAGAGGCACTTAGAGAAAGGCTTATGGAAAATCTTAAGGATGAATTGCCATATAAGTTTGATTGTGTGATTGAAACATTTCAAGAGAAAGATAAAGTTTTTTTAATTGAGATGGTCATATTGGTCAATAAGCAAGCTCATAAAAAGATAATCATTGGAAAGCAAGGTCAGTTACTAAAAAAAATTGGCTCTGAAGCGAGGAAAGAAATTGAAAGGATATTGGATCGTCAAGTCTATTTATCAACTTATATAAAGGTTGTGAAGCCAGGACGAAGAAAATAATCATGGCGAATCAATTGATAATTGAGAATGAACCAGTTTTTATTATTCATCAAAGACCTTATTCTGAAACCAGTCAAATACTGAATCTATTTTCAAAAAATTATGGAAGAGTCGATGTGATTGCTAAAGGGTCTAAGAGACCTAAGTCAAAATTTAGATCATTTATGCAACCCTTTATGCCACTGAACGCTTCTTGGTCAGGAAGGTCCCAGCTAAAAACACTCAGAAATATAGAAACCTTTCAGCAACATCAATCATTGATTGAGGCCGATCATTTTCTTTCTGCACTTTATATGAATGAGCTTATACTTAATTTTTTGTCTAATGCAGATCCATATCCAAATCTTTTTGACATTTATCATGAGGCATTAAAGCAATTCAATTTTTCTGAGGAGCATGAGCCACTATTGAGAATTTTTGAAATCAGATTGCTCGAAGAAATTGGTTATGCAATCAATTTCCAGACTGAAGCACTTAACCCAAAAGAAATTGAAAGTCATCAGTATTATCGATATGAACCTGAACAAGGTTTTCATCTATTATCAAAAGACTCACAGATCAAAAAGTATTCAGGAAAACAAATTAAATCTATTCAGAAGATGGACTTTTCTGAAAGAGATACATTATTGGCTGCTAAGAAATTGACAAGAGAAACGATACAGTTTCATCTTGATGGAAAAGAGTTGATGACAAAGAAGATGTATAGGTCTATCAAAAGGGATATATGACTTGATTATATTTTTCTGATGATGATGCTTCCAAAGTCCTTAATGAAATATTCTTCACACTCAATTTGATTAAGCACATTTATAACGATATCAATCATTTTCTGACTCTTGCCACAGACGATTTCAATCGGTAGTAAATTTTGATTGAGTAATACAAAGTTTTCAACCTTGATCGATACCTCATGATGCTTGAGGCCATGTAAGTCTAGTTTCTTAAGATTCAAACTATTTTTCTGCCTTTTTGTTATATGATTGGAGTTACATTATAACGATTTCTTTTATGACAAAAAAAACTACATTTAAGTCACCAGTGACAAAAAAAGATTATGTTGGAAATCTTGAGCCAAGATATGCTGGAATTCCAACATTTATGAGGACACCTTTGGCTGAAACATTGGAAGATGTTGATATTGGTCTCATTGGGGTTCCATATGATGGTGGCGTGACAAATCGAGCTGGAGCAAGGCATGGGCCAAGAGAAGTTCGCAATCAGTCAAGCTTAATGAGAACCATTCATCATATCAATAGAGAAAGCCCATTTGATATTGCAAATATTGCTGATTTAGGTGATGTTTCATTCTCGGAACCTTTTGATCATCAAGCCGTCAACAAAGACATCACAGATTTCTTTGGTTTGGTAAAAGAATCCGGCGTGATTCCCTTGAGTGTCGGTGGAGATCACTCAATTACATATCCCATTTTTAAAGGCATTGCCAATGATGGTCCTATCGGAATGGTTCATATTGATGCACACACAGATACATGGGGCGAAATATGGGGCTCTAAGTTTCATCATGGCTCACCTTTTAGATTGGCCGTAGAAGATGGTTTGTTAGACCCCAAGCGTACAATTCAAATTGGTATCAGGGGTGCTCAGAATTTCATGGATGGAATTGACTTTTCTTTGGACTCAGGCATGAGAGTTGTCTTTATGGAAGAGTTTTTTGAAAGAGGTGTTAAAGAGGTGATCAAAGAAGCATTGGATACTGTGGGAGATGGCCCAACATATATATCTTTCGATGTAGATGGTCTTGACCCTGTATTTGCTCCAGGAACTGGTACCCCTGAGGTGGGGGGTATCACAACCATTGAGGCTCAAACGCTTCTTAGAGGCTTAAAGGGTCTCAATCTAATTGGTGCAGATGTGGTCGAGGTTGCTCCTCCTTTTGACCAGACTGGGAATACAGCACTCGTTGGGGCGACCATGATGTATGAGATTCTCTGTCTTCTCACTGATCGCTTCAAGTGAAAATCCATGAGTGATATTGATATCATCTCTAATCCATTTCATGACAATGGTTATAGGGCAAAAATGAACTCTGATGAGTGCAGAAGATTTCATCAATCATTGCCCAATTATTCGCAAACTCCATTGATCAACTTAGATGATTATTCAAAAAAATTGAATCTTAAAAGTATACAAATAAAGGATGAAAGTAAGCGTTTTGGTCTCAATGCTTTCAAGTCGCTGGGCGCCTCTTATGCAATGGCAAAGATCATTGTTTCAAATGTTAATAATGATCAATCAGATTTGGAATTTGAATCTGTTATGCAAAAAAGTGATGCAATCAAAAAAATGACATTTGCTACTGCCACAGATGGCAATCATGGGAGGGCTGTTGCATGGTGTGCAGAAAGATTTGGTTGTAGAGCCATCGTTTTTTTACCAAAAGATACCTCTAGACATCGAGTAGATGCCATTGAATCTCATGGTGCAAAAGCTTTTGTAACTGATTTGAATTACGATGAAACAGTTGAATATGCTGCAAAGATGTCTGATGAGAATGATTGGATATTGATTCAAGATACTTCATGGGCAGGTTATGAGGATATACCGAGAGACATCATGGTGGGTTATCAAACCATCATCCATGAGCTTGAAAACGATGATTTTATCTGGCCCACGCATGTGGTTATGCAGGCAGGTGTAGGATCCTTCGCAGCTTCAATATTTGATGCATTCTCTAATATGGACCGGCCGCGTCCTAAATTTATAGTGGTTGAGCCAACAGGTGCTGCCTGTTATTTTCAATCAATAAAGATCGGTGATGGTAATCCACACTCTTTAGATAAATTAGACACTCTAATGGCCGGATTGTGTTGTGGAACCCCAAGTATTCTTGCATGGGATATCATTAAAGAAACCACTGATTTCTTTGCTATATGCGATGATGTGGTTGCATTGGATTCAATGGCGAGATTAGCTCAAATGAGAAAGCCAGACCAAGCAATTGTTTCAGGAGAGAGTGGGGCTGTGACAATGGGGTTTATTGAGAAAATTTGTATGGAGAAGGAATATTCAGAGTATCTGGATCTAATCGGTTTAAATGAATCCTCTAGTGTATTTTTTATTTCAACCGAAGGAGACACGAATCCGGATCTTTATGATCGTATTGTAAATAATCAGTAAAGCTCCATAATCATACATCTTGCTGAGCCACCGCCATGGCTTTCTATTGTCTCCAAATCCGAATGAATGATTCGATCATAGAAATGATTCAAAACCTTTTTCTGAGAGTCATCATATCCAGCGATAGCCTTTGATGACATCACAAGACATAAGCGGTTCTGATCATCCTTAATCTCAATGCAGTTGCCACAAAAATTGAGCAATTGAGAATGAGAGATGAACATTAATTCATGTGTCTTACCGAGGCTTTCAATGACATTGCTTTTTCCATTTGTTATCGCATCCTCACAAACCACAGCCAGCTCTGTTCCGATATACATCATTACATCACTATGATAGATGGGTCCTCCAGTATGACTGCTTGTTTCGAATGGAATGAGTTTGAAGTCATTCTTTTCAGACCATATTTCAGCAAGTTTTAAATCTGAGCGAGCAGAAATTCCCATGTATGCAATACGATTGATTCGATCCATCACCAGACTGCTTGTGCCCTCTAAGAATAATCCTTCATTTTCATAAGGTGTATAATCTTGATCAAGTCGATATGTTTTCTCTAAGAATTCAATGTGATCTTTTGATTTTTCCAGTCGTCTATTTTTTCCAAGCATGCTGAATATATGCATGCTTTTATCAGAGTAGGTGACTGCCCAATTTGGAAAGATATTATCTGGGCATCCTATATTTCCATCAAGTGTGGTTACTTTTATTTTATTTTCAACCAAGGTTTTTTTAAATTGATCAAATTCACTGTTAGCCATAGAGAGTGTTTTATCACGTGAAATGTTGTCATCAGAAATCTGATAGTGATTGGTTTCCAATGTCTGATCATTGCAATAGAATTCTGCAGGTCTAATGAGCAAGACGTGATTCGTAGATTGTGTAGTCATTTTTTTATGTCAGGCCTTTTCTTCAATGGCCTTAAACGCACTACCAATGATTTCGACACCCCAATCGATCTCGTCTTTATTGATGATCAGTGGTGGTGCGAATCGAATCGTTGTGTCACGGGTTTCTTTGCANAAGATTCCTTTTTTGAGCAACAGCTTCGAGAGNTCCTTTCCAGTGATNTAGNTTTGATCTATCTCAACACCAAGCCATAGNCCTTTNCCTCTGATCTCTTNGATGATTGGAGAATTAAGTTCTAACAGAGATTGTTTGAAATAATCTCCCATGACACGACTGTTTTCAATCAANCCCTCCTCTTCGAGCAGTTCCAANGATCTTTTTGCTATNGCTGAACCCAGNGGNTTTCCACCAAATGTAGAGCCATGAGATCCAGGATTCATCCATTGAAGCACTTCTTCTGAAGAGAGAAATACTGAAACCGGCATTAATCCACCACCGAGCGCTTTTCCTAATATCAAACCATCTGGTCTAATATTGGCATGTTCATATGCAAATANCTTTCCAGTTCTACCAAGACCAGATTGAACTTCATCTAAGATCATTAATACATTGTTTTTATCGCAAATCTCTCGTATATCTGGCAACCAATTTTCAGGAGGCTCTATGATTCCGCCTTCACCTTGAATGGGCTCAAATAAGACCGCTGCAGTATTTTTAGTGATGGCATCTTCAACAGCCTGACTGTTTCCAAACTCAACTGAAATAAAACCAGGTGTATGTGGTCCAAAATCATCTTTTGAGTTTGGTTCACTTGAAAAACTGATTATTGTTGTTGTTCTTCCATGAAAGTTTCCATCAGCGACAATGATCTCAGCTTTATTTTTTTCTATTTTCTTGGATCGATAAGCCCATCTTCTTGCAGCTTTAATGGCTGTCTCAACAGCTTCGGCACCTGAATTCATTGGCAGAGCCATTTCAAAACCAGTCATTTTTGTGATCGTCTCAAGATAGGGTCCTAGTGTGTTTGTATAAAATGCTCTCGAAGTCAGTGACAACGTATTTGATTGCTCATGAAAAACTTTCACCAGCTCTGGATGTGCGTGACCATGACTGACGGCAGAGTAGGCAGACATCATATCTAAGTATTTATTTTGATCCACATCCCATACCCATACACCCTTGGCTTCAGAGAGCACAACTGGAAGTGGTTTGTAGTTATCAGGTCCATGTATGGATTCCTGATCCATATATTTTTTTTGATTTTCGCTCATTTTATTGTGATTCCGGTATGTTCCAATCTGTTTTTATTGGGCCAATGTCATGAATAATTTCTCTGTGGCCACTCCAAGTATTAATAATTGCCTCAGCTGTGCCTATCCCTGCTGCTCTGGGATCTCCTGAAGGTCCAAACCAATGATTCTGTGGTGCCCCAGTCGTTCTTGCTCTCATGCCAGTATAAGTTGTTCCATTGACAGTATTGCCCAGAATCTTTTGTTGGAATGCAAGATCATTTGATACAACTGCTGCCGTTAGATTCATTTCAATCCGCTCAAGTGCATCCAAAACGATGGAGAGTTGATCATCGCTGTACTCGATCACTACTTGAAATGGGCCAAATAATTCAGTTGTGATGAGCTCAAAATGATTTGAAAGGAGTGCCTCTATGGGAATCTGGACAGCTGTCGGTTTTATTGATCCATAAACTTCTGGGATTTGATGATCTTCCAGTTTCTCATTTCCAAAGAGAACGCTTGATCCATCAATTTTCAATAATGCATCAATATGTGATTTTATTTGAACATTATCCCAAGTGAGAATAGGTCCCACCGTCAGATTGTCTAGATTCCTTCTATTTGCAAGCTCTGAGATTTTTGGTATCAAATGTTCAGACCAATTATTGTGCACAAATAAAATACTTTGTGCTGAACATTTCTGACCAGATGCATTGTATGCATCCTCGTCGCATTGCCATGCAACATAATCTAGCCAATCTTGCTCAAAATCAGGCCCAATTATTTTCCAATCAAAACCTGCATCTTCTATTTTGATTCTTCCATTCATTTTATTTGCAAGATGTTCTGCAACATCAGAAGAGCCAGTGAATTGGAGATGTCTGATATATTCTTTGCCATCAGTAATCAGTTGATCCATATTCTTTCCATCACAGTGAATAAAGTCTGAATCAGAAGCAGGTAGACCGCAATGAATGGCCATTCTTAAAAATTGTTCAAAAACGATACTAACTTTTGAGTCTGTCTTTACAAGTGGTCTATTGCCCATGAAAAGAGCACCCATAAACTGCAATACGGGTATTTCCAGTGGAAAATTAAAGGGAGCGATCAGGACAACTGGACCGAAAGGCCATCGATACCCTTTGGATTCTTGACCATCGTGATCTCCAGGATTGCTGAACCCTCTGGCAAGAAATCTCACACCATCACCTGCAAAATTCTCAAGAAATATTCTTGTGACCCTCACTTCACCTAGGCACTGATTGATGCTTTTTGGCATTACTCTTTGGATTAATTTTGCAAAAAAGAGTTCAATTTCTGGATCTCTCATCAATTCAGCAGATTTCGCACAGACATCCCCGAGCATGACATAACGGTCTACATTTTTGATGGGGTTATGCAGGCCACTTTTTGGACAATTTTTCAGGTTTTCGATGAACTCAGTTGCATCAGTGGTATTAGGTACCAAAATAAAATCGTCCCCATTAAGGGGGTCAGGTATTTTGGTATATTCATTTTCATCATCTTTCCATTCACCACTGACTAAGTTTTGACAGCGAGCAGGCGTATTTTTGTTCATTCCATTGTTTGGGTCTACTGTTGCGAATGTGGATAATTTATTCATTACTTATGTTTATAAAATCTCTAACTTGCTCATTTTGATGAATTTTCTTAGTCATGTATTTAAGAATGGCTTATTATACTACCAAAAGGAAGTGTAAGACATTATGAATGCCAAATCATCAATATTTCTCGGAGTGAATGTGGATCATGTTGCCACTTTGAGAGAAGCTAGAAAAATCGATTATCCAGATCCAGTAGAGGCTGCATTGGTCGCTGAAAAGAATGGGGCCGATAGTATTACTGTTCATTTGAGAGAAGATCGAAGACACATACAAGATCATGACGTTGAGCGATTGGTTGCTGTGACCAATTCACGCGTCAACCTAGAGATGGCTGCTACACGAGAAATGATTGATATAGCATGCTCTTTGAAACCATTTGATTGTTGTTTGGTTCCAGAAAAAAGAGAAGAACTCACAACAGAAGGAGGACTTGATGTAATGGGTGATGTGGATCAACTTTCTGATTCAATTCATCGTCTCAAAAAATCTGGCATCAAAGTATCTTTATTTGTTGATCCTGACCCAAAACAGATCGAATCAAGTCGATTGGCTGGAGCAGATGCGATCGAGATACATACTGGACTTTATGCGGACAGTCTGAATCCAAGAGACCAAGAGTATGAATTTGATCGAATCAAGGAATGTGCAAAGCATGCGAAAAGCATTGGTTTGCAAGTCAATGCTGGGCATGGATTGAATTATGAGAATACGGCTTTAATTTCAGCAATCCCTGAAATTACAGAATTAAATATTGGTCATTCTATTATTGCACGGTCAGTTATTACAGGCATGGCAGAGGCTGTCAAAGAGATGAAGAAGATTATGGAGTCATCCAGAAAATGAGTATCTATGGAATTGGTGTTGATCTTGTCAATGCCGAGCGCATTCAAAATTTATATCAGAAGTATGGTGATCGTTTTCCAAAGAGAATATTGAATGATGACGAAATGGATTTATTCAATAAGGCAAAAAACAAAGAACGATACTTATGCAATGCTTTCGCAGGCAAGGAAGCTGCTGTGAAAGCACTTGGTACTGGATTTTCCCAAGGTATTCATTGGAAAGATTTTGGTTTGAGTCGAAAATCAAGTGGCCAACCAGAATTACATTACACAAATAAGATCAGGCAAAAGTTCAATACTTTGGGAATATCATCTTCTCATATCAGCATCAGTGATGACCATCCATGGTCAATCGCAATGGTGGTTTTAGAGACTGAATCATGACAGAGATCATAATCGATATCGAAACGATTCCTGATTTGGAATACGGGAAAGAACATATGAATCTCAATGGCCTAGCAGATGAAGATATTATCCGTGCGATGACATTTAGATTCTTGCAGCAATCTGGTTCTGAATTCCCTCCACTCAATATGCACAAAATAATTGCAATTTCTTTTCTCAAAGTTTCCTGTGAAGAGACAACCATAACATCACTTTCGATCAATGATCATTCAGAAGAGGATATGCTTCGCACTCTGCACGAAGCATTACAAAATGATATATCCAAGTTGATTTCTTGGAATGGATTGACTTTCGATATCCCAGTGATTCTCATTCGTTCAATGATTCATGAATTGATTTCATCTGAGCTATTTATTTCTTCATCCAAGCATCTCGACCTGAAACATGAAATCAGTTTTGCTCAGACAGATAAAATCCAGGGTCTTGGAACTCTATCGAAACAAATCGGATCTCCTGGTAAACCTCTTGATTCTGGGAAAATGGTATGGGATTTATATTTAGAAAATGCATTTTCTGAAATTACTGAATACTGTGAGTCCGATGTGATCAATACTTATCTTATTTATCTGTCTTATCAGCTATTAACACAGATCATCGACAATAATCAGAAGCAGTTAAAACTGAATGAATTGATTGAATTCATCCAACATTACAATCCAATTCATATGACGCTTTTGACGAAATCATAATCATTAGAATGAAGCAAATTGTCATTTCAATTTTGCATCAATCACTCGAGTTGATTGATGGAAGTCATTCAAAAATCTATACAGTATCCACCTCAAAAATTGGACCAGGAGAGCAAAAAGACAGTTTCAGAACACCAAGAGGCAAACACATCATCAGGGCTAAAATTGGAGGTGGAGAGCCCAATGGGATGATATTCAAAGGCAGAAGACCAACAGGTGAAATCTATCAAAAGGAATTGAGTTCAGACTCAGAAGATTGGATTCTCACTCGTATTTTATGGCTCAGCGGAAAAGAGCTGGGAAGGAATAGACTTGGAAATGTCGACACAATGCAAAGATATATTTATATTCATGGCGTGCCAGATCACTTTGAACTGGGATCACCCAGATCCATGGGATGCATCAATATGTTTAATTCCGATATCATTGATTTATTTGATCAAGTTCAAGTCGGAACGGAAGTTGATATCAATTGATACAGCATGCTTGGGCCAATCATCATCTCAGTTCCAAATACAGAGCTATCAGAAAAAGATAGAAAAGTGCTCGAGCATCCCATGATTGGTGGTGTGATTCTTTTCTCTGAGAATTTCATTAATAAAGAGCAGCTTAGGATCCTGGTACATACAATAAAGAAAATAAAAGATCCTGAATTATTGGTTTTTGTAGATCAAGAAGGTGGAAGAATCCAAAGATTTAGAAAGGATTTCTTTCATCTTCCATCACATCAAGAACTAGGTCGAATCTACGATCTAGATATTAATGACGGAATAAGGTCTGCAGAGCTCACTGGTTTTATAATGGCAGCTGAATTGATAGCTCATGGAATTGATTCAAGTTTTTCACCTGTTGTCGATATCAATCATGGGTTGTCGAAAGTGATTTCTGATCGATCATTTCATTCTGATCCATCAGTGGTCAGTCAAATGGCAGAATCATATGTTAAGGGTATGTCGAGTGCAGGTATGAAAGCTGTGGCAAAACATTTTCCTGGTCATGGCGCTGTAATTGCTGACTCTCATACAGAGCAACCAATTGACACAAGGCCAATAGATGAAATTGAGAAAGACATCAAACCTTATCTTGATCTCATTAAGAGTGGTTTACCCGGTATCATGACCGCGCATATCATTTATCCATCGATTGATGATCTCATCACTACTTTTTCTACCAAGTGGCTAAAGGAGATACTCAGAGAAAAATACTCATATGATGGACTCATCTTTTCAGATGACTTAACGATGCAGTCTGCAGTTGAAATTGGGTCAATGCAAAAAAGGATACACCAGGCCTTGCATGCAGGATGTGATTTTATTCTCTGGTGTCATCCCGATGAATCCATTGATTCTGTTTTGAGTGAATTACCGATTGACATGATTGATCAATCAAAGAGCTATCAGAAGGTCAGGCCTTCCAAAGATTTATTTGATCAGAATATGATAGAGAATGGCATTCAAGAGCTCAATGCACTGCTAAATAGGAAATGATTTCAGATAATTTATTTTTTCTGGTTTCCTCATCTGAAAAATCGCCTTTTAAACCAAGAGACTGGTCTGGGTATAATCTATAATCTTCATCTGTATCAATGAGCTTGAGCATATGGCTTACATCAATCATTGGGTTTTCATTGAAGTAGATACGACCATACTCTTTATTGAATCTGATCTTTTCAATGCCCAGTACAGTCGATCTATTTCTCAGATCTGTTATTTCCAATAAATTTTGAGTTGAAGTCGGAAGAGATCCAAAGCGATCCACCAGTTCATCAGAAATTTGGTCCAGCTCTTTCTTGTTTTTAGCATTTGAGATTCTTCTATAAAAAATAAGTCGTAAGTTGACATCACTGATCAATTCTTCAGGTATCAGCACAGGAATATTGATATTAATATCTGTTGCTTTTTCTTCATGATCTAAATGCTTCTCAGATCGAAGTGATTTGATCGCATCGGCCAACATATCCTTGAATAAGGAGAATCCTATTTTTTGTATCTGCCCACTTTGTGCCTCACCAAGGAGTTCTCCGGCGCCTCTGATTTCTAAATCATGTGTCGCAAGCATGAAGCCGATCCCCAGTTCTTCAACTGCTTCAATTGCTTGTAATCGTTTTTGGGCATCATCACTGATTTCATTTTTTGGAGGTGAAATTAAATACGCGTAAGCCTGTTTAGATGATCGACCAACCCTGCCTCTCATTTGGTGTAGTTGCGATAGGCCAAATAGGTTTGCATTGTTGATAATGATTGTATTTGCATTTGGAATGTCAATCCCACTTTCAATAATGGATGTTGAGATCAGAAGATCAAAATCATGATTATAGAAACTCATCATGATCCTCTCTAAATTGCCTTCCTTCATCTGACCATGTGCAATTTCTAATTTTATATCAGGAAAAATATCATGAATGCTCTTGGCTATGCTCTCGATGTTTTCAATCTTATTGTGTACAAGAAATATCTGCCCACCTCGATCCAACTCTCTGGCGATCGCCTCTTTGACGACACTATTGTGCCATTCAGTCACAAATGTTTTAACAGGAACACGACTTTCAGGTGCAGACATGATCATTGATATATCCCTCAAATCCCCAATGGCCATATTGAGGGTTCGCGGAATTGGTGTTGCTGTCATTGCTAGGAAATCCACATCACGCTTAAGCTTTTGTAAGAGTTCTTTTTGCCTGACACCAAATCGGTGTTCTTCATCTACAATGATCAGTCCTAAATTATCAAATTTGACTTTATCGGATAATACAGCGTGCGTTCCAATCAAAATGTCACAATCTCCATTTTGGATGGATTCATATATTTCTTTTTTCTTTTTTGTTGATTGGGTTCTTGTGAGTAATTCAATATTGATTGGCCATTTCTCAAAACGCTCTTTAAATGATTGAAAATGCTGATTCGCCAAGATTGTTGTTGGAACCATGATTACTACTTGATGGCCATTAATCGCAGAAATAAATGCAGCTCTCATGGCAACCTCAGTTTTACCGAAACCAACATCACCGCATATCAATCGATCCATCTTTTTATCTGAAGAGAGATCATTCATGACTTCTTCTATAGTTTTNGCTTGATCGCGAGTCAGAACATACTCAAAGTCTGAGACAAAACTCTGATACTCTTCTGTATCAGAAGATTGCATTTTGCCTGTCTCTATACTTCTGAAAGCATANAGCTCGAGNAGCTCTGCAGCGACATCATGCGCTTTCTCCTTTGCTTTATTGCTGATTTTATTCCACTGATCTGTGCCNAATTTTGAAAGGGTTTTTTCATCACTTNAATCACCAATATATCTCGAGATTTTATCCAGCTGTGTTACTGGAAGTTGAAGGAGGTCATCGTTTGCATAAATGATTTTTATGAATTCGTAATCGATGTCATCAATTTTCATTTTATTGAGTCCATCATAAATACCAATCCCATAATCACGATGAACAATCAATGATCCCGGTCTCAGATCTTTCAGATTTTGAATNATTGCTTCAGGATCTCTGAGCTGTTTTCTTTCTTTGANTCTACGNTTGAAGCCATAGATATCCTTTTCTGTGAGTACAGCAAAATGATATTTTTTAATCATAAATCCTTGATCAATGTCTGCTGTGGTAATTAAGATTTCATGATCACTTTCTAAACATTCATTCCAACCACTGGTCAACGCATAGCTCAAATCAGAANCTTTTAATTGTTNAATGAGCGAATTTCTTTTCAGCATATTCGGAATCGANATCAANATTTTTGAAAGGTTATTATTGGATTTGAATTCCATGATATTTGACATTTCTGATNGTTCAGTCTTCTTCTGAAAGAGAAATGAAATTGGATGGACATCATGATTTTTTTGTTCAGGATTCTTATCCAAAACTTTCTTCTCATGAATAAATACGGTNTGAGCATCNATGATTTTTTTATGCTGTTCTNTATAATTAAAGAACAATTGATCGGGATTGATCATTGGCTGAAGATCCATTTGAAAGTCTAGATATCTTGATTNAATCAGCTTCTCATAGNCTTTTAATGACTCCTCAATATCACCCATACNGATGAAGTTAGTCTTATCNTCAAAATAATCCAGCAGTGATACAGTTTTTTTATGAAAGTATGGTAAATAGTTATAAACACCATTGATNTCATAATCTTCATCAATACTTTGATACAANGGCCATTCCATATGGTTTCCTTCNCTGCTGTTTCTAAAGTTNTCNTTGAAAAAGTCGATTTGTTTTTGTGTTTTTGAGAAGAAATCAACAGGAGTAATTTTACACTCATTGATTGGCTGAATTGTGAGTTGNGTTTCAATATCAAATTGTCTCATTGAGTCAATTGTGTCNCCCATTAAATCCAATCTCACAGGAAATTGATTGATTGTAGAGTAAAAGTCAATGATTGACCCTNTGATCGAGTATTCACCAGGAAAATTAACCACATTGACCCTTTCAAATCCATTTATTGAAAAAATATCCCTGATTTCATCAATATTGATTTCATCTGATTTCTTGAATAACTTCACATTTTCTGTAAAGAAGGATGGTTCTGGTATTCTCCAAAGTAAATTCTGAGCATTGAGAATCAGAACTTTGATGTCTCTGTTTGCAAGCTTGTAAAAAGTTTCAGAGCGTGATGCTTTTAATCCTTTGATNGGAGGATTTAGGTCATANGGTAACATNTCCAAATCAGTTAAGATTTCAATATCAATCTCGTTGTTGGAAAAGAAGCTCAAATCTNTAAATACCGAGAGTGCTGAGTCTGAGTTGGGACAGACAATAACTGAAAGTAAATCTTTGTTTAGCATTTCTGCCAAGGCTAAATTTTTTGATGAACCATAAAGCTGACCCAACTTCATAAGAGAAAAAGAGTCACTCTGTTGTTTTTCAGTTAGTAATTTACTTTGAGTTATCATGATTCATTGACGGGTTGTATTATTCCATAAAGTCGATGAATTATTTCGTCTTTAGTCAGATAACCGATTATTATGATTTGTATAATTTTTTTAGAGTAGATAATTGAGAGGTAAGTTATTCATAGCACTTCGTTTGTTCAGTAAACAGCTGGATAAGCGCTATATTCCAATTGTGAATTGGGTCTCTTCATTTGCAATTGCAATTGGACTCGCATCGGTATTGATCGTTCTTTCTGTAATGAATGGATTTCAGGAAGAGATTTACAATAAAATTCTTAAATCTGAACCACACCTCATGCTACAAAATCAATCTGATTCAGAGTCGATGATTATCCCTTGTAGTGATCTAGAATTCTCCGATTTACTCAAATGTAAATCTTATTCAAAAATAAGCGCAATCGCTGAATCCGACTCTTTGATACAAGCCGTTGAAATCAGGTCTTATTCTCACTCTGAAACATCAACATTGATGCTTGGTAATAATGAAGCAATGATTGATGAGTCTTTGGCAGGAGTCCTAGATATTGAATATGGTAGCTATTTAACCATCAGTATCCCACGTGTCATGAACAATAGGCTCACCCTAGGAAATGCCCCCTCATTTCGAGTGATAGGATTTCATACAGAGAAGGAGATGGGAGCCAATCCTTTAGAAATTGTCGTAAACAGTGAGACATTTAAAAATTTGGACAGTGAAAATAAGAAGGAGAATCATACGATTCTCTGGCTGAAAGACCCTTTTGATATTGAATCGATGACTACAAAAATTGAGCCGATTATTGGACCATATCAATATGAAATCACAGATTGGATTGAAAAAAATGAGAATCTTTTTAGGGCCATCCTGATCGAAAAAGCGGTGATGACTGGTTTGCTTTTCTTGGTCGTTTTAATCGCTATCTTCAATGTTATGGTAATGATCTCAATGACAATAGAGAGCAAAAAAGGAGACATAGCGATTCTCAAATCTTTGGGATACAACCAGAGAGATGTCACGCAAATCTTTTTGATTCAAGGTTGTATTGCAAATTTTATAGGAATTCTTCTAGGACTGATGCTTTCTCTGGCAGTGCTTTTCAATCTCAATCATATTGAGGAAATCAGCAGAAATATCTTTAATTTTGATTTTTTTCCACCAGGCTTATATATCCTTGATACGATGCCTTATGTAATCAAGTTACATGAATTCATTTGGATCTGTACGGCGACAGTCTTCATTGGCCTTCTGGCTTCTTACTTACCCAGTAAAATAACCTCAAGATATTCTGTCCCTGACCTTATGCGTCTTTATCGCTCATGAGTATGCAGCCTAAAATATTTCTCAGTTGGAAAGTCTTTTTATCTATCTTGACCAAAAGAGGAGGGAATCCATTCTCTTCAGGTATTGCTTACATGAGTTTGCTTGGCATCTCACTCGGAGTTTGTGTGATCATAACTGTGATGTCTGTCATGAACGGTTTTCAAATTGAAATCAAAGAGAGAATGCTCAATTTCACACCCCATGCAAGCATAAGAACAGCAGAAGCGAGTCAATTAAACAATGCATTCTTTGAAATATTTGAAAATGATCCTGATATCCAGTCCTATTCTGCTTTCTCAGAAGAAGATGTATTGATTTTAAGCAATGAGATGATCAATCCAATCCGCTTAATTGCCTATGAGGATAGAGAATACTTAGTTGAAGAAAAACTCAAAACAGTTCTGGTTGAACATGATCAGAATCTATTTAATCAGTCATTCAGGATTATCATTGGCAATGATCTTGCCCAAAAGATGAATGTAAGTATTGGTGATAAGTTAAGACTGTTGACCAGCGAAAAATTACTTCTTCCATTTGGAAACCTACCAAGAATGAAAGATTTTACTGTCACAGGTATTTTTGATTCAGGCATTTTTGAGATAGATGAAAACATTGCCATCACTGATATGAGGGATGCCAATATATTTCTGCAGATGAATGATAATGTAACTGGATATGCTTTTGATTTTATTGATCCCACATTGTCACAGGCAAAAATAAAAGAGATTGCAAGAACAATGAATGTAAATGGATGGGTAAGTGACTGGTCATCAGAAAATCCAAATTTCTTTAGATCTTTGGATTTAACGAGAAAGATCATATTTTTAGTGCTGATGTCCATCCTAGCAATTTCTTGCTTCAATATTATTTCAACTCAAAGCATGTTAATCAGTGAAAAACGTTCCAGTATCGCAAGCTTAATTGCAATGGGTTATGACAAAAGGAATATATTTTATCTATTCATTGCACTCGGCACTTTCTTTGGACTCATCGGTTTGTCGATTGGTATTTCCTTATCTGTAATCCTGAGTGAAAATCTGTCATTGATCATTTTTTCAATCGAGGAAATGTTATCAATCAGACTTTATCAACCGGANGTCTACTTCCTCGCTGAAATACCAAGTATAATTGATTGGAATCAGACAATTAGAATCGCTGTCTTTACAGTGATACTATCAATATTATCCTCTCTGATACCAGCATATAACGCCACTAAAACCGATCCTGCTGTTTTAATGAAGAACATTCGATTTAAATGAGTATGAAAATTAAGATTAACAATCTGCACAAAGTTTTTCAGAAAGGAGACAGNACTGTCGATGTCCTCAAGGGTGTTAATTTTGATATTGATTCGGGCGAGACAGTTGCTATAACTGGACCATCTGGTAGTGGAAAAACAACATTGCTNCAAATCATCGGCCTGCTTGACTCACCTTCNGATGGNTCAGTTAATATCAATGATGAGGATGAATCAAAATCAAAAGAGAGTAGAAAATCTAAACTGAGGAATCAATATTTTGGTTTTATATATCAATTTCATCATTTGATTCCTGAGTTTACTGCACTCGAGAATGTCATGATGCCTCTACTGGTAAGGAATCAATCAATCACAGAATGTAGAAAAAAGAGTGCAGGCATTTTGGAAAAAATTGGAATGCATCATCGACTCAATCATAAACCAAATGAGCTTTCAGGAGGAGAATGCCAAAGGGTTGCGATAGCAAGAGCCTTGGTNACTGAGCCACAATTCATACTTGCCGATGAACCAACNGGAAATCTGGATCCAAATGCATCAACAAACATATTTAATCAGTTTATGGAATTGAGAGACACTGCCGGCTCTGGTTTGATACTTGTTACACATGATCAAACATTGGCTGAAAAGATGTCCATGGTTTATAAACTTGATGGAGGTATTCTGGTCAGAAAATAAAAAAACTTCATAATATCAACACATTATGAGGACTATTTCTATCTTTTGATTGACGTATAATGAGCCAATTATGGACAATGGGTTACAAACATATTTAAGATTACTCGAATANGGCAAGAAATACTGGCTTGTTTTCACAATCGGTGCTTTGGCCATGCTAATTTTTGCAATCACCGATACAGGATTCGCCTTTCTGATAAAGGTTCTNACCGATAGTTTTGCCGGCAATGTAGAGTCATTTGAGTCAGCAGACCTTAAGTGGTTATTGCCAGTTGGCGTGATCATCATTTTTNTTGTTCGAGGGGTATCAGGCTTCTTTTCAACATACAATATGTCCTGGATCAGCAGGCATGTNATTCGAAGAATAAGATCAGATGTGTACAAGAAATTCCTTTACTTACCCACATCATTTTTAGATCAAAAGTCCAATGCAGATTTGCTTTCAAAAGTTATATTTAACATAGAGCAAGTTTCAGAATCGACAGCAAANGTTTTGACAGTATTGATACGTGACACCCTCACGATCATAGCCTTGACGATTTACATGGTCTATCTCAGNCCAATGTTGTCTGCTGTAATCTTCACCGCAGCGCCTGTGATTGCATTTATTGTNAAAATCTTAAGCACACTCTTCAGAAGATACAGTGAACGAATTCAGGATTCGATGGGGGATGTGACACATTCAATAAAGGAGATACTTCAAAATCATCGAATTATTAAGATTTTTAATGGACAAGAAAATGAGGAAGTCAGATTTGGTGAAATCAATGAAGTGAATAGGCGTCATCANATGAAGCTTCTCAGAACCAAAGCAATTGGAGATGCATTNACCATCTTTGTAGCATCTCTTGGAGTTGCAGGCGTTGTATATGTGGCAACCTTAGACGAAGTAAAAGGCTCAATGACAGTTGGAGATTTCAGTGGATTTATAACTGCGATGGTTTTACTCATGACACCATTGAAACGACTCACGAATGTCAATGCCATGATTCAAAGAGGCATAGCTGCCGCCGCTAGTATTTTTTCATTATTGGATGAACGGAATGAGATAGATAGAGGAACCAAAGATGCTCAAAGGCTAATTGGCGCTGTCCATTTCAAGGATGTAAATTTCTCTTATGGCTCAGAAAAAGAAACCTTAAAAAACATCAATACAAATATTAAAGCAGGGCAAACAATTGCAATAGTTGGAAAATCTGGAAGTGGAAAGACCACTTTTGTGAATCTTATNCCAAGATTTTATGATGTTGAAAAAGGCTCTATTGAGATTGATGGTTTACCGATAGAAGAATATACGCTTGAATCACTCAGATCGAATATCAGTTTGGTGACACAAGAGGTNACCCTTTTCAATGACACAATTGAGAACAACATCATGTACGGCGGACATTCAAATCAGGAAATCACNGATGCAGTTAAAGCTTCTCATATTGATGAGTTTATTCATGATCTACCAGATGGACTGCAAACTAAAGTCGGTGATCAGGGAATCTTGCTTTCAGGCGGACAGAGACAAAGAATCGCCATAGCCAGAGCATTGCTAAAAGATGCACCTATATTGATTCTAGATGAGGCAACTTCTGCACTTGATTCAGAGAGTGAGAAACTCATTCAGAAGGCTTTTGACCGATTGATGGAAAATAGGACAACTTTTGTCATTGCNCATAGACTAAGTACAATTGAGAAAGCAGATCGAATATTGGTTCTCTCAGATGGAAAAATCGTTGAAGAGGGCACTCATCAAGATTTATTAAGCCAAGATGGAGAATATTCTCTTTTGTATAAAATGCAGTTCAATGATTAGAATTGTCAAAATTTTAGAAAACATTTGGTATCGAGATAAAAAGCCACCCAATTTTTTGATTGGTATCTCAGTGGTCTATGGAATTCTATTAAAAATAAGAAGATCACTTTATGATCTTGGTATTTTTTCAACCAGTAAACCTGAAATTCCCGTGATCATAATTGGCAATATTAANGTTGGGGGAACAGGTAAAACTCCTTTCACCTTATATTTAGCAAATANACTTTCCCATTTGGGTAAGAAAGTAGGGATTATATCGAGAGGTTATAGAGGAAAAAAATCAAGTTCAAAACCATTTATTCTCGATAAAAATAGCAAGGCCGAAGATTTTGGTGATGAGGCTTTGTACCTATCAAAACATACAGATTCAATGGTTTGCGTTTGTAAGAAAAAATTGGTTGCAGCAAATTTACTCTTTGATCGAGGTGTCGATGTTATTCTTTCCGATGATGGTCTGCAACACTATGCATTGGGGAGNGATATAGAATTTGCTNTAGTTTCTTCTAATCGCGGATTTGGNAATCGATATCTGCTTCCAGCTGGACCTTTGAGAGAGAGAATAGAAAGGCTTGATTCACTCGATTTACTCTTAATCAATGGTAAACAGATCGACCAAGATCTAAATATGAAGAATATAATCAGCTTTGAAATCCTGAATAGAGAAGTCAAAAATATCCACGATGGGGAAGTGCGACCCATGGAGGATTTTGCAAACAGAGATATATTACTGATCGCAGGTATTGGTGATCCAGATGCCTTGCAAGAGAAATTGATTAATCTTGATATTAAAGTTGAATCCATCGATGTTGTTGACCACGATACTGCTGATCTAAGCTTAATAGATGAGATTGAAAAGAGAACAATATTTTTAACACCAAAAGACTTGGTAAAATACTCAAAAGATGACTTGCCTCGAGAGACATGGGAATTGATTCCAGAAATGTCTATTGATCATTCAGAAGAGAAAATTCTGATCAGGCAGATTCAAGGTATCATGGAATGAATGAATTTAATGTTGTAATACCCTCAAGACTGGACTCAAAGAGATTACCAAAGAAAGCGTTGGCAATGATAAATGGCAAGCCACTGATTCGTTGGGTTTATGAAAAAGCGATAGCAAGTGATGCCAAAATTGTATTGATTGCCACTGATTCAGAAGAGATTGCCTCGATCGCTGAATCATTTGGTGCAGATGTTGAAATGACCAGTATGGATCACAAATCGGGCACTGATCGGGTATTCGAGGTTTGCAAAAATCGCAATTGGAGTGATGATCNGGTTATTGTTAACTTACAAGGTGACAACCCCTTAATGCCAAGTGAGAATATCAATCAAATAGCTCAAATGATGGGTGATTGTGATATAGCAACACTTTCAGTTCCGATTCTAGATCAAGAAATCATTGATCCCAATGTTGTTAAGGTTTTAAGCGATTCAAAAACAAATGAAGCTATATTCTTTAAGAGAAAGGTAGATGTCAATCATGAACTTGAGAGGTTGCATCGCCACATAGGCATATATGCATACAGAGTTGCCATTTTAAGAAAGTTCAGCCTTTCACCNCAAAGTGAAGATGAGAAAAAAGAGAAACTNGAACAACTCAGAGCGTATTCATTGAATATGAGTATTAAAGTGGAAGAGGCTGAATCCATTCCTGGTCCAGATGTTGATACNCCAGATGATTTANTCAGGGTTCAATCGATCCTAGAATGANTGAGCAAAAACATCGGATACTTTTTGTGTGTATGGGGAATATCTGTCGTTCACCAACTGCAGAAGGCTTATTGATTGAAAAAGTGAATGCNGAGAATACCTCGCAAGAATTTGAGATCGATTCCTGCGGAACACATGACTATCATTTGGGACATTCGCCAGACATAAGATCACAGGAGGCTGCAGCAAGAAGAGGGATTGATCTTTCAAAGCTTCGATCTAGAAAGATCAAGTCTTCAGATTTTGAATATTATGATTTGATTTTAGTAATGGATAATTTGAATCGAGANAANTTGATGCGTTTATGTCCAGATGATTACAAGTATAAAATCAAATTAATGCTCGATTATTTGCCAGAACATTCATTTGATGAGGTTCCCGATCCTTATTATGGTGGGGAACGAGGCTTTGAAGATGTCCTCGATATCCTCGAAGAAGCCATTGAAGCACTCTACGAGGATATATACTGATTATTTAGGAGGAACGATATCTTCCCAAGGCAGAACTTTATCGCTAGTAGCTTTGCTAGATTTTTTAGTTTTTGTTGAGGTTTTCTTTGAGTCTGAGGTTTTGATTTCTTTATCAACCTTTGTTTTCGACTCTTTTTTCTTTACCTGAGAATTCTTTTCATCTTTTTTATTTCTTTGTTTAGGCTTTCTGCCATCAGCTTTTTTTGTATCTGCTGACTTTTTGTCACCTTCAGGCTTTGCTTTTTTCTTTAGCGTTTTCTTGGTTGGTTTTTTAGTTACCTTCTTCTTGCTATCTTTTTCATCAGCTTTTATTTTGTTTTCTCTAGATGGTTTCTTAGAAGCTTTTTTATTCGCTTTAGAATGATCTTTCTTCTTTCTTTTTTTATCTTTCTCAGCTTTTGAAGCATCTGATTTTGCCTTCTTATTGGATCTAGGTTTGCCTCTTGATGAAGAGTGAGATTTTCTTGATCTTTTCTCAGAAGCTTTTTTCCTCGGTTGCTGCTTCTTCTTTTTTGAGGGCTTCTTCTTTTTCGTTGGAGCAGTGAACCAGAACTTGATCTTATCAATCAAATTNGGTCCTCTCATGTCCTCAATGTCCCAAGCTTTTACAGGTTCATGTTCTGTATTCAGACGACTACTTGATCCATTCTTTTTATTATCATCACCATGGGAATGAGCTTGGGTATTGCTACCCCCTTGAATTTCAGTCCCATCAGTTCTGACTCGAGTAATGGTAAAATTCACACTGGAAAGTTCTGGGTCAGCGGTCAAGACGATATCGATCTTCTCTCTTTCTTCAATTTCATTGATCCATTCTCTTTTTTCATTGTGGAGATAGTTTGCAGCATCAGGTGGTATATTTGCTATGACACTTTTTGTTTTCTCCTTACGTGCTTCCTCGCCTACCAGCCTCAGGACAGAAAGCGCCAAGGACTCTGTGCTTCTTACTTTTCCTATTCCATTGCAATGTGGGCAAATTTTATAGGCTGAATCATCCAGAGAAGGCCTGAGTCGTTGTCTGGACATCTCCATGAGTCCGAATCTTGAAATACCCCCAACAGAGACTCTTGCGCGATCTTTTCTTACTGCTGTTCTCATCGCATTTTCAATTGCTTTTTGATTTTTGTACTGTCTCATATCAATGAAATCAATAACAATGAGTCCGCCCATATCTCTCAACCTACACTGCCTGGCAATTTCTTCCGCAGCCTCAAGGTTTGTTTGAAGGGCAGTTGATTCGATGTCAGACTCTTTTGTGGCTCTACCAGAGTTGATATCAATCGATATCAATGCTTCAGTGTAATCAATCACAACTGTGCCTCCAGAAGGGAGTCTCACTTGATTCGAATAAGCTGATTCAATTTGGTTTTCAATTTGAAAACGGGTGAATAAAGGTGTTGCTTCAGAATAATGCTTTAGTTTTTTAAGGTTTTTCGGGCTGACTTGTTTGATGTATTTTTTTGAATTCTCATATGTATCCTCATCATCAATGATGATTTCACCTATGTCATCTTCAAGATGATCTCTCATTGATCTGGCAATCAAACTGTTTTCTTTGAAAATCAGTGCAGGTGCTTTGGCATCCAATGCCAATTTCTTTATTGAATCCCAAATACCTACCAGATAGTTAAGATCCCATTGCAATTCAATCAATGGTCTTCCAACACCTGCAGTACGAACAATCACACTGCTACCATCTGGTGCATCCAGTTGATCCAATACCTCAAAAGTATCAAGCCTTTCTCGGCCTGTGATTTTTCTTGATATACCGCCTCCTTTTGAATTATTGGGTTTGAATACCATAAATCTCCCAGCAAGACTGAGATAAGTGGTCAGCGCAGCACCTTTTGTACCTCTTTCTTCCTTAACCACTTGCACAACGATCTCTTGACCNTCTTCAAATAGATTTTTGATGTTGTGNTTTTCACCAGGTATGGGTTCGGTTAAATAATATTCNCTTGAGATTTCTCTNAATGGTAAAAATCCATTNTTTTCTGAGCCAAAATCAACAAATACAGAATCCAGACTCGGCTCAATTCGAGTTATCTTTCCTTTGTATATNTTATTTTTGTTTTGTGAGCCAGANGCATATTCTATATCTAGGTTATAGAGTTTCTGACCATCNACCATTGCGACTCTCAGCTCTTCTTGCTGAGTCGCATTAATTAATATTCTTTTCATGGTTACCTCANTTTTAAGGCAACAGGATAGAAACTTTGTTTCTTTCTATTGGTTCCTTGGTTGAANTCCAAGGTTCATCTGTTGATCCGCAACAAATGCTTATAAATTCCTTTTTATACCAACAAAGATTTTCTATCTAATTGTCTTTGTTTAATTAAATCTTTATGACTTTTTTGTCATTAGTTTGTGGACTCATTCCACTATTCATTTGATTATTTTCCTATCAATAATCTATATTTTGTGTTGGCATTATAACAGAGATCATGAATTTTCAACAATCATCGTTGAATTTATATGAAAATCATTGACTTATGAAGAAAGAAAAGAAAAATAACATACTCTTGATCGATCTCAATTCTGATGGAATGAGGCTTGATAATTTTCTTCTAAAGACTCTTAAGGGTTTACCTAAAGCCAGAATATATTCGATGATCAGAAAGGGTGAAGTTCGAATCAACTCAAAAAGAGCAAAGCCAATGACTCGGCTAACAACAGATGATCTCATTAGAATCCCACCACACTTAGTGCCAGGTAAGCCTAAAGAAAAAAATCCAATCAAGACAATGGATTTGAATTGGATCGATGAAATCATTTTGCATGAAGAGAAGGGTTTTTTGGTTGTGAATAAGCCNAGNGGTCTTGCAGTACATGGAGGCAGTGGCGTTTCCTTCGGCTTAATAGAGCTACTTCGGCGCCATCGAGAAAAAAAGTATGAAACTTTGGAACTTGTTCATCGAATTGATAAGGAGACCAGCGGCATCATATTAATCGCTAAAAAAAGATCAATACTGAGAACACTTCATCAATATTTTCGCGATGGATTAATCAAAAAGAAATACCAAGCGCTCCTTTTAGGTAATCCTGTTGAAGAGGACTTTATTATTGATCAACCCATACGAATAGATCGAAGCAATAAATACAGAAAATCAATTATTGATGCTGAAGGACTTAAGGCGATCACTGAGTTTAAAATGGTCAAGCGCTTCAGTCATGCCTCATTATTTGAAATATCACCGATCACAGGTAGAACTCATCAGATTCGAGCTCATTCGGCCTTTATTAATATGCCAATTGCTGGAGATATCAGATACGGAGTTAAGAATGACATCATCAAGAAAAGTTTTGGTCTCAAACGTCTTTTCTTGCATGCTTCAGAAATTTCATTCCCTCAATTTGATACATCAAATTCAAACTATCACTTTAAATCAGATCTTTCTGAGGAGCTCACAGCTGTTTTGCTGACTATAAATTCTATAGATTAGTCAAATTCAGCAAGCTGATTTAAAATCCAATTGATTGGAAGGCCAATGATTGCATATTCATCATTTGAAATGATTTCATCGACTAGAGGTTTGAAGAGATTGGATTCACTCTTTACCCCTGCTGTGGTGTTAAATGTATCAAGGCTATCAAGGTAATTGCTCATATCCTCATCTGAGTAATTTTTAAATCTAATCTCAGTTGTTTCTAGACCATTTCTATTGATTCCTAGAGACTCATTTCTAAGTGAGACACCTGCATAAAAGAAGACGCTTTTACCTCTGAACATTTTGAAATTATTTAATGCATTATCATAACTACCTGGCTTTCCTAGAATTTGCTCATCAAATGATGCAACTTGATCTGAGCCAATGACAAAATGATCAGTGAACTCCATTGCAATCTTTTCAGCTTTAGTGCTTGAAAGCCTCTGAGCTAAATTTATTGGTTTTTCATTAAGGCACGGAGTTTCATCAATATCAGGACTGATGCATTTGAATTCAGAATAGTATTTTCTGAGTATTTGTTGCCTATAGATAGAACTTGATGCCAGGATAAGCTTTGTCATTTTATGATTGCTAAATTATTTGCTGTTTATTGGTAAAATGAAATGAATAGTATATATCTTGAGTGATTGAGATGCTTCATCAAAAATTATTTTTCAAAGATCTATTGGATTATTCCAGCAGTAAATCAACTTTTTTAGAAAAGGTTGATATCAAATCACTGTCACGACTATCAGAGATCAGCATAGATGATGCAGATGGTAATATTTCAATCAGCGCTACTTTAAAGCTTAATGATCAGCTCAATCCAAGTATTTCTGGTGAAATCAATACAAATCTGAGTTTGAGATGTCAACGATGTCTAGGGCCTTTAGATTGGAGTAAGAAAATTATCTATTCGATTGATTTCATGAACGAATCGCATGATCAAGGAGGGCAAAATAATATCGAGTATATTTCGATTAATGAAGAAGGAATTGTTCTTCTGGATCTATTGGAAGGCGAGGTTCTGTCTTCCATTCCCATGTCAATAATGCATAAAAACATTGAATTATGTGAAAATATCGATAAGTTAGGCATGTTTTTAAGATCTTCTGATGAAAATACGGAAAAGAAGAATAAACCGTTTAGCGATTTATCAGAAATATTGGGCAAGGACAGCAACTAAAAATTGCTGATATAGGAGAGGAATATGGCAGTCCAGAAGAAGAGAAAAACCAGATCCAGAAGGGATATGAGAAGATCAAAGATTAAGGCCAAGGCGCCTGCAATTTCTAGTGATCCTAACACAGGTGAAGATCATCTCAGGCACAACATCAGCCCTCAAGGTTTCTATCGAGGTAAACAAGTCATCTCGATCAAAGAAAAGGTTACTGACCTAGAAGAACAAGAGTAGGGTTTTAAATTGAGTATCCAATATAAACTTGCACTCGATGTCATGAGTGGCGAGAGAGATCCTCTTGCTTCTATTGGTGCTGCCGTTGAAGCACTCAAGAATGATGATGCACTTGGAGTTTTTTTGGTTGGGGACGAAAGAATTATATCGGAGCACTTTCCAAATGATTTAATGCAGAGAGCTGAAATCATTCATACAGATGAAGTGGTATCAATGGATGAATCTCCTATTGATGCATTAAGGAAAAAGAAGAATTCTTCAATGCGTTTGGCTATTAATCTAATCAGCGAAGGCAAAGCAGATGCTTGTGTGAGTTCAGGCAATACAGGAGCTCTGATGGCGAATGGAAAATATGTCCTTAAGACCTTGCCCACAATTGACAGACCAGCATTTATGAAAGCCATTCCAACAAAAGGCAATTATACCTACATGCTTGATCTGGGAGCTAATTCAAGCTGCACTGCAGATCAGCTTTATCAATTTGCCTTAATGGGAAATATAGTTGCCAGAGAGATAAAAGGTATCTCATCACCGAAAGTCGCACTTCTTAATATTGGAGAAGAGGAAATTAAAGGTCACGAGATGATCAAAGAGGCATCGATATTGCTTGAAGACTCATCCATTAATTATGTCGGTTATATCGAAGGAAATGATATTGTTGAAAATAAAGCTGATGTAATTGTCACAGATGGTTTTACTGGAAACATTGCGATTAAAGCAATGGAAGGGACGATTGGGCTGATGGTAAGCGTTTTAAAAGATTCATTGAACGATGCATCAAACGATGATTCGGTTAAAGACGGCTCTCAATTCGCACTGGATATATTTAAAAAAAGCATTGATCCCAGAAGACATAATGGTGCTTTGCTCGTTGGATTGAATGGAATAGTCGTAAAGAGCCATGGTTCTTCTGACTCATATGGTCATTATCATGCTTTATTAACTGCCATAGATGAGGTTAAAAAAGAGATTATCCCAAAAATGATTGAAACATTTGAGAAGTAGATCACATGAAATCAAAAATCATATCAATTGGAAGTTATACACCGAACAATATAGTTACCAATAAAGATCTTGAAAAAAGGGTTGATACAACTGACGAATGGATTGTATCTAGAACAGGAATCAAAGAAAGACCAATAGCCGATGATTCACAAGCGACATCCGATTTGGCATTTGAAGCTGCTAAGATTGCAATAGAGAGAGCCAATATCGACAAGAATGAGATTGATCTTATTATTGTTGGTACATGTACGCCTGATGTTGCAACACCAAATGTTGGTACGATTCTTCAAAAAAGACTAGAACTCAGAAATTTTCCTGCCTTCAGTATAGAGGCGGCTTGCAGCGGTTTCATTTATGCTCTTAATATTGCGGATAAGTTCATAAAATCAGGTGAGTCAAAATGTGCATTGGTNATTGGTGCTGAGACNCTATCTAGGATTACAAACTGGGATGACAGAAATACATGTGTNCTTTTNGCAGATGGAGCAGGGGCNGCCATCTTAAAGCCATCAGATGACAGAGGGATTGTATTTTCNGAGCTTGGTGCCAATGGTGAATNCGCAGAGCTTCTCCANGTACCCTATGGAACATCTAGAAAGCCGGAGACACCCAATGCAGATGACTACANATTGAAGATGAGCGGAAACGAAGTATTTAAGGTTGCTGTAAAAACGCTAGAAGAAATTGCTATTGATGCACTTGTTAAAGCAAATCTTGAAAGCAAGGATATCGATTGGTTCATACCACATCAGGCCAATATGAGAATAATTCAAGCGGTGGCTAAGAGGTTAGAGTTACCTGAGGAAAAAGTAATTCTCAGTATGGACATTCATGGCAATACATCTGCAGCATCTATACCCTTAGCTTTTGACAGAGCAATTCAAGATGGCAGGATAAAAGAAGGGGACACTATTTTAATGCAAAGCTTCGGCGCAGGCTTTACATGGGGTAGTGTTATTTTGAATCTATAAAACCTGATGCTTAAGTTATTTTTTGGTTTTCTTACTTGCCAATTCGTCCCAAACTTCTTCGGCACTTTTTTGATCTTCTAGCTCGGCCTCCGTTTCTACAAGCTCAGCCTCAGTTGCAGCCAATTCTTGTTTCAAGTCATCAACTTGATTCTGTAGTTCGGAATTAGAATTACAGCCAGCTAGAAATATTGCAAAAAAGCATAAAGAAAGGATTTTAAATATTTTTACCATTATTGTTTCCCCATTTTATTTAATCAGTCAATTTTGATGATTTTAAGTTGATTAAGTTTCTCTAAAGACTATTCTTCCCTTTGACAAGTC
This sequence comes from Gammaproteobacteria bacterium, assembly GCA_002718375.1. Next base: position 20,235 of record PBEI01000001.1, on the reverse strand, counting down.
ATAAGGGCTGATTTCTACTAGAACTTTGTCTCCAGTCAGTATTCGAATATAGTTCTTCCTCATCTTTCCTGATATATGAGCTGTGATAATATGCCCATTTTCTAACTCAACACGGAAGACAGTATTGGGTAGTGTTTCCTTAACCACCCCATTCATTTGTATTGCTTCTTCTTTTGCCATAAATATATTTTACTCGATATAACTAGCTTTGTTCCAAGAATTTCTCGGCATCCAATGCGGCCATGCAACCACTTCCCGCAGAAGTCACAGCTTGTCTGTATACCGGATCAGCAACATCTCCAGCTGCAAATACACCTTCTATGCTTGTTTGAGTAGAAAATCGACCATTGGAATCATCTAAAATAATATAATTAGATTCATCTAATTTTAGATTATCACCAAAGAATGATGTATTTGGATCATGACCAATGGCTATAAAGACACCTTGAACATCCAATTGAGTTTTCTTTGATGGATCATTGACATCTGAACAAATGATCCCATTGACGCCAGCTTCATCTCCAAGTACTTCATCCAAAACATGATTCCATAGGATTTTTATATTTCCTTTGTTGTCTGTTCTTTCAAAGAGTTTATCTTGAAGCATTTTTTCTGCTCTAAGTTCATCTCTTCTATGTATTAGGGTCACATTTTTTGCAATATTCGATAAATAAATAGCCTCTTCAACTGCAACATTCCCACCACCAACGACTATTACATCTTGATCTTTATAGAAAAAACCATCGCAAGTAGCACATGCAGATACACCTTTACCTTTAAATTTATCCTCTGAATCTAAGCCTAAGTATCTGGCGGTTGATCCTGTAGCGATGATCAATGCATCCGTTGTATATTTTGCATTTCCTCCATTCAGGACAAAGGGTCTTGATCCAAGCTCTGCGCTTTCTATATGGTCATAAATAATTTCAGTATCAAATCTCTTTGCATGTTCTAGCATCCGATCCATTAGAGCAGGGCCTAATAATCCTTCTGGGTCACCTGGCCAGTTCTCGACATCTGTTGTGGTCATCAGTTGCCCACCTGGCTCAGACCCAGTGATTATGACTGGCTTAAGATTTGCACGAGCAGCATAAACAGCTGCGGAGTAGCCTGCTGGCCCAGAGCCAAGTATGATTAATTTATGATGTATTGATTCGGTCATTTCAAAAGTCTGTTGTTAGATTTTCTATAAAGAATCATAATAATGCAATCATGAATAATTTATTCTTAAATAATTACTCATTAAACAATTAAATAAAGAGAGGAAAGTCATCAATAAAAAAGATCTTAAATCTTTCATGACATCATTCTCGATTCTAAGAGAATCAATTTTTATTGTTCTGCTGGGATTGGCATCCATAAGTTTTATCTCTCTTTTCAGCTATGACATTAATGATGCAGGATTCAACACCACGGGGTCTAATAGTGAGGTAAATAATTATATTGGCCTATTTGGTGCATATTTTTCTAGCTTCCTTTTTTCATTTTTTGGTCTAGCCAGTTATTTTTTACCTCTGCTTTTTTTGTCCGCGTGCATCACTTTAATACAGGGTGCGGTTAGCAAGATAGATAGAGCCTTGATTGTGATCAGAGTGCTATCTTTTTTTATCCTTCTCATCTCATCATCAACACTTTTTTCTATCCATATAGGACTTGATAATCTATCTGAAGGATCAGGAGGAATTACAGGCTTGCTCTTCTCTTCCTGGTTTATTGAGAATCTAGGATTGACTGGAAGTACTGTAATCCTAATGGCAGTCATTCTCTCATTTTTGCCTCTGATGGTTGGTTTTTCATGGTTAAAAGTTTCTGATTTCCTTGGAGTGCATTTAATAAAATTCATCAATAAGGCTTTTGAGGTATTTTCAAAATTACTCTCAATGATTCAGGATAAAAAGAAGGAACGTTTAAAGAATAAAACACAAGCACCAAAATCAGAGCTAAAAAAGGAAATCAAGAAACCACTTAAAGAGAAAGTGGTTAATAAATTAAAGAAAAGTTCAAATAAAATAGAAACAAAAATCAAGATCGAGAAAACTGCTCCACCAATTGAAGAAAGTAAGAAAGCCACTGAGCAGCGACAAGTTAAAATGTTTGATTCATCTTCTGAGTCAATTATCCCTGATCTAAGCATTCTGAATGAGGCGCCAGCTCAACAGCAAGGTGCATCAAAAGAGTCTCTTGAAGCATTATCTGGATTACTTGAACTGAAACTCAAAGACTTTGGTATTACCGCAACAGTTGAAGAGATTCTACCAGGGCCGATTGTTACAAGATTTGAAATCAACCCTGCACCAGGTGTGAAAGTCAGCCAAATCAGTAATCTATCAAAAGATTTAGCAAGATCTTTATCTGTCTCTAGTGTCAGAATTGTTGAGGTTATAGAGGGTAAGTCATTTATTGGGATAGAGATACCTAATGAACAAAGAGATCTTGTCGTTTTAGGAGAGATCCTAAGATCTAAAACATTTGAAGATTTTTCATCACCATTGACCATTGCCTTGGGAAAAGACATTGCTGGTATTCCAATTGTTGCCGATCTGCAAAAAATGCCACATCTGCTTATTGCAGGTACAACAGGCTCTGGTAAATCAGTTGGTATCAATGCAATGATTATTAGTCTCCTATATAAGTCAACCCCAAGAGATGTTCGAATGATTCTGATTGATCCAAAAATGTTGGAATTATCGGTCTATGGAGGGATACCACATCTTCTTTGTCCGGTTGTAACTGATATGAAAGAAGCAGCGAATGCTTTGAGATGGTGTGTTGTTGAGATGGAAAGGCGTTATAAATTAATGTCAAAGCTTAAGGTGAGGAATTTAAAAGGTTTAAATCAGAAAATTGAAGATGCAATTGCCTCAGGTGAGCCAATTAAGGATCCTTTATTTGATCCTAAAAAAGAAGTTCAAACCACTGATAATATAGAGCCACCAGATCTGGAACCGCTTCCTAACATAGTTGTTGTAGTTGATGAGTTAGCAGACATGATGATCACTGTTGGCAAGAAAGTAGAGCAACTCATATCGAGATTAGCAGCAAAAGCAAGAGCATCTGGGATACATATGATCATTGCTACTCAGAGACCTTCTGTAGATGTAATAACTGGTTTGATCAAAGCAAATATTCCTTCAAGAATTGCATTTCAGGTATCTGCAAAAGTTGACTCAAGAACAATCCTCGATCAGATGGGTGCTGAAAATCTTCTGGGAAATGGTGATATGTTATATATACCTCCGGGTTCATCATCCCCAGTTCGTGTTCATGGAGCTTTTGTATCTGATGATGAGGTCAATGCAGTTTCAGGTGATCTTCAATCAAAATCGCAACCAGTCTTCATAGACGAGGTCACTACGGGACAACTGGAAACTCCAATTCCTGGAGAGGCTCCAAGTACAGATGCTGATGGCGATTCAGAGAGTGACCCATTATTTGATGAAGCTGTTGCATTGGTCACGGAGTCAAGAAACGCATCTATCTCCTCCGTGCAAAGAAAGCTAAGGATTGGATATAACAGAGCAGCAAGAATTGTTGAAAAAATGGAAGAAATTGGGATCGTGGGTGAATTGGAGTCAAACGGCAAAAGAGAAGTCTTGGCACCACCACCACCAGAAAATTAATCAATTGATTTCAGACATTGATTATTCCTAGACTAATATTATTCTCACTGTTGCTTGTTCAAGCATCACTTGCCTCAGATATTGAAATGATTAATTTTGATAGCATGAGCGCATCATTCGTGCAAACTAGCTACCAGAAAGACATAAGAAATAATATCTCTAAAGGCTATCTTGTAGTCAAAAGACCTCACCAAATGTTGTGGCATATTGAAGAGCCAACTGAGAGGGTTATCATCTTTGAAAGAGGTTTAATATCGATTTATGATCCAGATCTCAATCAAGTGATTAAAACCAATATAGATCAATATAAAGATGCCAATTGGTTAAGAATTTTGATGGGGGAGAGTGAAATCAATGAATCCCATCAGCAAAATATTGAAGATTTTTACTCTTATAAATTGATCAAATTTCACCCCTTAAATAATGACCCCTTGGGGAATATGATCACAATTAAAATAAAAGAAGAGCTCATTGATACTATAGAAATCATGCAGTCAGAAAATGAGAGGATTCAAATAAAACTTGAAGACATTGAGATTAACATGAATATGAATGATGGATTTTTTGTTGACCTCATCCCAGATGATGCAGAAGTCATGGAATGATTAATCTTTTTAAACGAGTACAGGGTGTTTCTAAAAATTCTAATCTCTTACTTTCAGTAATCATAATTTTCATTGTGTCCTATCTGCATGTTATGACAACTCCATCGATTGAAATTGATACTTTTATATCGATAGATAAAGTTGCTCATATAGTTATTTTTTACTTTGTTGGCTTGTGGTTTTTTCTTATTACTAAACAAGATCATTTATTCATCTTAATGTTTCTTCTTTGCATGTATGCACTGAGTATGGAATTACTTCAAATGAGCATTTCATATAGAAGTTTTGATTGGTTTGATTGGTTTGCAGATGTATTTGGAATTTTGTTAAGTTTTTTTCATCTTTCTAAAAAGTTATAATAGTTTAAGATAATGCTTCCAAAAAAATGTTAGATCCAAAAATAATTAGAAAAGATTCTGAAAGAGTCAGAGATTCTCTTAATAGGAGGGCATCTGATTTTGATCTTGATTCTTATATAGAAATAGATCAGAAAAACAGAGACTTGATCTCTGTAGTTGAGGAGCTTAGGTCATCAAAAAATGCAATCAATAAAAGTATTGCAAATCCTGACCTTTCAGACGCAGAAAGATCTGATCTCATTTCTCAGGTTGGTCAGATCAATCAAAAACTAAAGGATTCAGAGGAATCGCTCAATGATCTCTCTAGTCAAAGTAGAGGAATGAGCCTAGAGATTCCTAATATTCTTGATGATTCTGTACCACAGGGGTTAAACGAAGAAGATAATATGGAAATCAGATCATGGGGAGAACCACCTAAGTTTGATTTTAAACCCAAAGACCATTCTGAACTTGGAGAGAGCAACGGAGGAATTGATTTTGAATCTGCTGCCAAACTATCGGGTACAAGATTTGTTGTTATGAAAGATGCGTATGCCAAATTACATAGGGCTCTAAAGCAGTTCATGCTTGACGTGCAAACCGAAGAAAATGGTTATACCGAAATGTATGTTCCTAATATCGTTCGTTCAGATTGCTTAGAGGGTACTGGCCAGTTACCAAAGTTTGCAGATGATCAGTATAAAATTGAAAATGAAGAGGCTTTATATCTGATTCCTACAGCTGAAGTCCCTTTAACCAATTTAATTAGGGAAAGTATTCTTGATCAAAGCGAATTACCAATAAAAATGACTGCTCACACACCATGTTTCAGGCAAGAGGCAGGTTCTTATGGAAAAGATACGAAAGGAATGATNAGGCAACATCANTTTGAAAAAGTAGAGCTTGTTCATATTGTTAANCCAGAGGAATCTTATGAAGCCCTTGAAGAGCTTACAAAGAATGCTGAATCAATCCTACAGAAGCTCAATCTTCCCTANAGAGTAATGCTGCTATGCTCNGGAGATACAGGTTTCTCTGCTGCTAAAACATATGATCTTGAAGTTTGGNTGCCTTCTCAGAACACCTANAGGGANATATCATCTTGNAGTAATTGTGAGTCATTCCAGTCTCGNAGAATGAAGGCTCGATNTAAGAACTCAGATANNAAACAAACTGATTANCCGCATACNCTCAATGGNTCNGGATTGGCAATTGGAAGNACACTTATTGCTGTNCTTGAGAATTATCAAAATGAAGACGGCNCAATTACCATCCCTGANGTCTTGATGCCNTATATGCAGAACCGAGAAAGAATCTAANCTNTTTTGTTCATTTCAACTAGTCGACTNGTTGTCCTAGTAAATTCATCCTTTAGCTTGATTCCATTNTANAGATTCTTATGGTCGCCAAATGTCGTCATGAAGAGATCAATATCTCGATCNTATAACTCNTCTANNAAAGCAATAAATCTTCGAGCCTCGTTTTCANGTTCTTGATCAAATTCNGGNACCTCAGTGATTACAACNNTTTTAAATTGATCNGNAATATCGATGTAGTCTTTGACACTTCTNTTNTCCCCNCATATTGAATCNAANTTAAACCAGNCNAATTCATTAGTTCTTNCAATNCANTCAATNTNCCTNTTTCNGANNACTATNGTTGATTTNCATTTNTNTGNATNAT
>PBEI01000001.1:0-13984 GCA_002718375.1 Gammaproteobacteria bacterium | reverse complement strand
AAGCATTCAAGATATNTNNCNAGCCTTTNNATNTTANNTTCANTNTGNATAGAAATACGTTCAATACCTTNACCAATAATNGATTGNCTGAAGTCTTTNCCTTCACCNATGTGAATNACNTCNAGATTNTNATTGATTCTATTTATAGCTGGAACNAACANATCNCTTTGAAGNCCATTTTTNTANAGNTCATCAGGNTTACAATTCGATGTCATTATCAATCTTATNCCTTCATNCAATANNGACTCAATCAATCTTGCCATTATCGTGGCATCAGCAATATCCTCTATATAGAATTCATCAATACAAATGATTTTATGATTTATAGAAATTGACTTTGCAACTTCCTGAATTGGATCCTTTTGATTTTTGAATTGTTGTGTGCCGTTGTGAATATTTTCCATTAATCGATGAAAGTGTTTTCTGTCTTTCTCTTTTATGGGCAAAGTTTCATAGAAGAGGTCCATTAAGTATGTTTTACCTCTTCCAACATCGCCCCATAAATAGATTCCATTAGATTTCGGCTTTTCGCCTCTAAATAAAGATAGAAATTTATTTATAATACTTCTTTCATCAAGTATCTCTTTTTGCAATTCCTCAAGACGATCAACAATTTTCGCTTGATATTGNTCATGCTCAATATCTTTATTCGATGAGAATTTATTCTCGAATACTCATATTTAAATCTTTTCTGGNTTTCTATTTTTTCTTTTTGNTTTCCTCNGACCAATCCTTGATATGGAGATCTCTTTGAGGGAATGGGATTACAATATTTTCTGAAGCGAATCGTTCATTGATGGCAAAATTCAGATCACTCAAAACATCATAACGTTTCTTGATGTCAACTATCCTGACTCTTAATTCAAAGTCGAGTGAACTATCCCCAAAACCCATAAATAGGGCCTTAGGAGGTGATGCCCGTCCATCACTGATAACCTGATCATGCAGATTTGCTGTTTTTTCCAAGATTTCAGCGACTTTTTCGATGTCGCTACCATAGGCCACACCAATTTTTACGATCAGTCTCCCATATGGGTTATGGAGAACCCAATTTGTGACTCTACCTGAAACCAACTCAGAATTAGGTATGAGCATATCCTGGTTATCCAGTGTCTCGATCTCAGTCGCTCGAATGCTTATTTTTCTCACAAAACCTTCAACATCACCAACCGTTACAAAATCACCAGCTTTAATAGGTCTTTCAAAGAGAAGGATAATCCCAGAGACAAAATTATTTGCAATGGCTTGAAGACCAAAACCAATACCAACAGATAAGGCACCAGCAACAACTGCAATACCAGTGATGTTTACACCACTAATTGATAGGCCAACTAATAATGAGACTGTAAATCCGGTATATCCAACAACAGTAATAAGCGCATCTCTTGCACCTCTATCTGGAGTGATTTGCCTTAACCACCTTTTATCAACCCATCTTTTAATCCAACCTGTGAGACCTGCAAGTATTGTAAAAGCAATGATTCCAGCAAGTATATTTGTTGGGATAATTCGTATGTCACCCATTGGTATGCCATCGGTTGCATAAGAGGACAATGTCTCTACAAGTGTTCCGGTTGGATCCCAAACCCTTATCAGAATTGAAACATATAGGATCCAAAAAGAAGCATCAAAAAAGAGTTGATAGATTGCCAATTTCGATTTTCCAGAATCTCTAGTGAGATCCAATGCAGACCTGATCCTAATACCAATGAGATTTGTTGACTCATTAATCCAGGTGACAAAATTTTCAGTCAAAGCCAATAGTGACCATAGGAGATATGTTGAGAAAAGGGTCAGAATAAAGCCATTCAGTATGAAGCTAGAGAGATTATGAAAGCCTGATAATTCCGAGATAAAGCTCAATGCCAATGCGGAATATCCTATAAATCTAATCACTCCATACTGACCTTCTTCCATAAATAGACTTGTTGAGCTATTGAGAACAGGTATGAGTGCAAAAATCATCAATGAGACAAGCGCAATTCTCATTAATGATTGATCACTTGCCACTTCGCTAGATAGCCAATCTGGACCAAAGACGATATAAGTGATGACCACTATGAGTGTGAAAAAATTAAGTTTTTGTTTCAGATTTTTCGCTGGCTCTGAGACTATATTCTGATCAATATTCGCTGGTGAAAAGGGTCCAGTAATCCAATTAATCAAAAGATAGAGAACAGATGCGAGGAATGGGCTAAGACCTAAGCGGATAATCCATGAATCTGAGGGCGATATCGATAGGGACAATGAAATGGCAGCAGATATCCCAAGCGAACCAAAAAGAATAGGGGATTGCACTCTCCCAAAAGGCTTAAACAAAGCTCTTAGTTTTAGAATGATCGATCGATCGATTGACAAGAATGGATCCGAGTATTGTATTTTCTTAATCTGATCACCAAAGAAGTAACCAAAACTAAAGCCAAGTATTAAAAACAGTATTAAAAGAAATAAGGTTTCATTTGTAACCCTCTGGATAGCCTTATCATTGAAGAAAAGATCTGGTAGCTGTTTTAACTGATTGGGTAGAGAACCAATCGCTTCAAAAATATCTTCATTCTTTTCACTCAGAAGCTCTGTAGTCAGTTCATTTAGTAATTTATTTGAAAGATCAATGATTCTTGTTGAGCGCACAACAGTTAAAGAACAGTTCTTTAGTTTTGCATCTTCAGCAGTTAGTCTGCTTCTCGCCTCTGAAAGTCTTTCGTAAATCTGAATATCAACATCAGGACTAATTTGCTCCAATGCTTCAACTTCTAACTTGAGTGTTTCAACTTGAGGTTCAATCTGATCTACACAGCTTAATGCATTTGTTCTGATTTCAATTGCTTTCTCTCGAGTCTCCTTGATTGTGCGTTCATTGATATCAGATTGATTGAGTGATTCCTGCAGATTAGATAATTCGGATATTGCTTGATTGGGATCAATTTGTGCACCTATGTTTAATGACACTGCAATAAGCATCAATGAGCTGGCAATTGCTAATCTGAATTTCATATTTTTTGGTAAATTATCATTGAACTGTTTTCTCTCAATATGTCAAAATTCTATCATGCAATAGAAAGTCATTTTTAAGATTTATGAAAAGAATAAATGCAATCCTTGGTAGTGGTGCTGAAAGTAACCCAGAAATGGGACCCATTGATGATTATTGGGATCAAGTTATAGAATCATATCCTGAGCTCGCAGTAGACCATCAGATGCGATCAATTGGAATTGATGAAGAAACAACCGGGTTGATCATTGATTTTATTAAAGAAGGCGAAAAAGTAGGCACATTTTCATTGCCTTGGTTAATGGAGAGTGAAAATATTCCTAATAGTCATACTGGCCAACCGATAATTCTTTTATCTTATGATGGTAAGCCTGAAATTGTGGTTCAAATAACTGAAATTGAGGAAACAACATTTGGAGAAATCGATTATGAAGTCACAAAGATCGATGGTCCACCTGTTAGAGATCCTGATGTATGGATACCACTTCATCGTGATTACTGGAACAATATTCTAAAGCCATATGGCAGAGCTTGCACCGATGACATGCCAGTCATTGTTGAACATTTTAAAATGGTTTATTCAGAATAAAATATGAACCATTTTTTGAATGCTTTGTTATAATTTTACAAACCTAATCAGGAACTTATTTATGAAAAGATATCAGGTACTTAAACCACTCATTTTTGTTCTGGCATGTGTTATTGCCGCTAGATTTTTCTTACCGGCTAACTGGACACCTATTTTAGCTTTGGCACTTTTTATGCCTTATGTGACTCAGAAACGTTCAATCCAAGTTCTAATGCCTATTGGCATACTTTTAATTACTGATATTTTCTTAGGCTTCTACGGACAAACAATGTATTTCGTATATGCTTCCTTGGTAATGATTGCTTTGATCTCTAATTATCAGTCAAAGGGCTCATTGCTTTCTTTAATAAAATACTCTGTTGGCAGTGTAATAATTTGGCATATTGTCGTTAACTTCGGTGTTTATCTAAATGGACACGATGGCAGCTCACTTTCTCAGACATACCTTTTGGCAATTCCTTTTGATTTGAGATTGATGGCCAGTACCATTGTATTTTCGATAGTCTTTTACAGCGCATGGGCTACAAAAGAGTATCTAGAAAGTTATTCTAAAGAAGCTTAGATTCTCTGACCGAGAAGACGTCCATATGTCAGCGCAGGTGTGACTCCCATTCCATTGACGTAAGCATTTCCTGAAGTTGCCCCAAACCCGATGACCTCGCCAATTGCATAAAGATTCTTAATGGGTTCTCCAGAAGATCTAATGACCTCAAAATTTTCATTTACCCCTAATCCAGCAAATGAACAAAGGCTCCAACCACTCATTCTAACTGAGTAGAANGGTCCTTCTTCAATGGGNAGAGGACGATGCAGTCTTCCAAATGAATCTNCNTGATTATTTTTGAGCTTANTATTGAAATCATTNACAGCATTTTCAAGATTGACAGGATGAAGCCCTGTTTTAATAGCCAATTCTCTTATGCTGGATCCACTTTTGAACATGACATGATTATTGGCTTCCTTAGCGATCCTCTGATTACTCCAGTCATAGATCATTGGAGGCATTTCATTAAGCATTTTCTGATCCATTATTGTCCAATGTCGGTGTGCGGACTGTTTACCAATCTGATGTTCAATGTGATCCACGCTTTCATGATCTTCTTGAACAAACCTATTTCCATCCGAGTTGACCAGTATTTCCCATGGTTGACGTTCAATGGCATTAATACCTACACCATAAGGCGTCGATGGAACCTTATCATCTGACAAAATCATGCCATAAAGAGGCGAGTATTTTTCTCCACCTCTTAAATATCCTCCTACTGATTGACCGAGTATCAAGCCAGCCCCTTGACTCTGAGGATAAGCCATTTGGCAATAGAGTGGAACACCGTGGAGTTCTTCATACATTCTTGGGTTTGATGCACATCCACCCGATGCTAAAATGACACTCTGTCCTTTATATTCTAGATTCTGACCATCTTTATTTTTTGCGATAACACCATTGATCTCTCCATTTCTAGATTGAATAAGATCAACCACACTGGTTTCTAAAAGAATCGTAATCGAGCCTTTATTAACCTCTCGATCAAATAAAGGTTTCATAGCATTAAGTATTGCTAAACCACCACCCCATGGTGATGTCGCTCCCTTAGGTCCTTGTTGATATCTGGCTACAGAGAACGCATCATGTGCCATCTTCTTCACAGGATGATTATCAAAAATTGTATAGCCATTGGCTGCCAACCAATTAATTGTAGGACCGGCATGGTCAGCCAATATTCTGGTAAGAGCTGGGTCAGAAGTATTGTTATTCAGTCTCATGATGTCCTCGAAATGTTGATCCGGGGAATCTTTGATCCCCTTTCTTTCTTGGAAGACTGTTCCAGCACCACTTATCTGACCAGTGGATACAAAAAGTGTCCCGCCGATGACAGATGCCTTTTCTATGACAAGTACTTTTAGACCCCTTTCAGCAGCNAATATNGCAGCTGGCATTCCAGCGGTTCCAGCACCAATTATGATGGTATCCCATTGTTCCTTAGCGAGTGCTACTTGGAAGGGATAGGGAAGGGCAGCAGCAGTCAGTAGGCTTGTACCATATTTTAGTAAGTCTCTTTTAGTTATTGTTAGATTCTTCATTTTCCTGAGAGATATTAGTTAATTGACTGACCATGAAATCAGTGCTCACTTTTTCCTTATAATCGACAAATATTGGAGATGACCATGCTCTATGACCTCCTGGTCCTAGGCACTCTTCTTCGTAGTCCTCTCTGTAATCAGCGTGACATTGATCGACTGAGATTGGATGACCATCGGCATCGAATTGAGTTCTGAGATTACTCCCATTGACCAATAACGTATCTTCTTCAATGACTCTCACATAATACACAGCATCTCTTTGCTGGTTTTCAAAATTTTCATCTGTGAATTCTATTTCACATTCAACTTGATTNGANTCACACTCAAATGTTTTCCATGTATCAAAGATCAGNGTNGAAGGATCTTCATCTTTGCTGTTTTGGGGGGTGATTTTAATGACCTCAATCCTTTTTAATTGATAACGTTCATCAGAGGGGTGATAGCACTCACCATCAGAGATTTTCTGAATTCTTTTTTCTGAAAGTGCTTCGTAAACATAATCTGGGCATCCGGGAAGTTGCTTGAAAGAGCCCACAGCTTTTACTCGGAATTTTGGATTGGAATTTGACTCTATAAAGCTTCCCATGGGTTTTGTAATGCCTTCATTTATTAAATCAAAATGAAGAAGGATTCGATGCCCTGTTGTTGCATAAACTTCTTTTCTTTTCATGGCTTGCCAGATTGCCTCTCGATTTCTGCCTTCAGAATGAACAGCCATTAGACCGCCTAAAGACCAGAAACTGGACTGTCTTTCAACATCAATAGGCGAAGCACCTTGGAGTTCATTCAGCTCTTCAAGTGTTCTGAGGCCGGATTCTGTTTTTTCAGCTGTTACTGAATTCAGAAGCTTTCTCCATCTCTCACTGACTGCGCCTCTCGCCTCAGTACCACCGATACGTAATAATTGTTTAAAACCATGTCCAGCTCTTGCTGTATGAGTATCAGTTGATCCGATAAAGCCCCATTGGAACCGTTCCTTCCCTTCCTCGTAATCATTGTTTCTGAGAGCTAAACCATATTGAACAGATTTTTTAGGTCGGTAATTAAAAGCTGGNAGGTATGCACCTCTGGCTTGNCCTGCATCTAACCANTCAGGATCATTNGAACCAAAAAGAGCTCTTATTCCAGTGGCTCCTGGGAATTCATTGACNCGTTTTTTTGTATCCTCAGCCAATTGCTCACAGTATTCTTGAGANTTGCCTTCCTCTAAGCATCTTTTCTTATTGATNACNGCTGCTTGATNACAAGTTGGTAAATAGTTATCAGTTGGTTCTGGNCAAATCATNTCACCNTTTTCGTTGAAATCCACTTCTTTAAAATCAAAGAANTGCTCAGANTTTCCATGTCCTGAGTAGATTTCAATTAAACTTGANTAATCAGGCCTGATATTATCCTGATCTAATACATATTCTTCCCATGAAGCTGCCTGTGGNGTATAAAAACCCCATGTTGTTCCNTGNGGTATTACCTCGGCTTCAAATCCCCAATCATCAAGTTTNCCATATAGTTCTGCTGGNGTAGCTGCAGTTTCCCAACAATCTTTTGGTAAATAATTTGATGGCAANCCNTCTGGGCAAGNATCTGTCTCTAAAATTGCATCAAGGAAATCANCGAAAGANAAATAATATTCACTATTCACTGGATCAAATAGAAATANNTTACGATTCGCATCAGCCAATTGNATTCTCAGAATTAATGCAATCGTNCCGCCAGCAGCTATTGGTCTATCTGGAATTTGACCCTCTTTATAGTCTTTAAAAAAAACGTTGTGGTGACCATAGTGATCTTCCGGCGTATTTCCAGCTTGTGTCCACTCCCATCCGATGAATGCAACCAGATCGGGATTGTCCTCACCAGAAATTGCATTGCATTGTCTTACGCTGTCAACTTGGTCTTTCCATGTTCTTGGAGTGTATGATTCTGCGTGATCGGTCAATACATAAAAATCAATTTGAGAAATAAACCGAGCATAATCACATGCAAAAGCAGGTGGAAAAGCACCTCTAGAACCATGCATAAGAGGCAGAGATATATAAAATGCATCCATTGAATAAGTGGTGTGAACATGCTGATCACCCCAAAGTATTTGTTTTGAAGCATTCTCTGCCAGTTCAATTGGTCTATTTATGTTTGTCGCATCTTGGCTCGTGAATGGATTGGTATCGTAATAGTCAGTAGTGAATTTTTTATAACTATGGGGTGAAGTTGAAAGTATGAAAGCAGATGCACCGATCAAAATCAGAATCAATACGATTAGCAAATTTTTACCAATTTTCCTCATAAGTATCCCCTAAAAAGAACCTAACCCATTAAACGCGTTAGAAACCAATATAGACCAATTGAACACAAGATAGAAGAGACTAGCCCAGTTATCTTTTTCATATTGTTACTAAGTATTTTTGTAGCAAGAAAAGACATTAGACCCCACATGATTATAAGCACCAGTATTTGCCCAATCTCAACACCAATATTGAATCCCAAAAGTGAGACCAAAAAGTTTGTTCTATCTAAGCTGATCTCACTGAGTATATTTGCGAAACCAAACCCATGAATGGTTCCAAAGATGATTGCTAAAATGGGCCTTAACTTCTCAGACTGGTCAGGTTCTTCTCCCATTTTCAATATTGCTAAAGTCAAAATACCCAAACCAAGTATGAAGCCAATTTTTAATTCATTGATGTTCAGAGCACTTAGGAGGATCACAGCTATAACAATTAAGAGAACGCCCGACTGTATTTTTCTGAGCTCATATCTTGGTAGATTAATTGATTCAATACTCGCCAAGATGATGGTCCATCCTATTAATGATTCAATGATATTAACCTGAGGAATGACAATATTTGAAGCGGCAAGACCGAGTGTTAGACTGTGGCCTATGGTGAACCCTGTAGCTGCAAAAAAAAGACTTTTAAAGGATTTACATAAAATAAGTAATGCAAGTAAAAAAAGTAAATGATCAATGCCTTCTAGAATATGAGTAAAACCAAGTCCAATATATTGTTTGAATGAGTCAAACCATTCTTGTTCCTCAACTGCATTGTGTTTACTAAAAATAATTATTTCATGACTATTTTGATTTAGAACAAGTGTTCTCATCTGTCCAATATGATGATTGATTCTTGCATAGTGGATATGACCAGGAATCTCTTCGAAAAAAATATTCATATCAAAAATATATTTTTCAAACTGATTTGTATCAAACATGAGTGATAAACCAGTCATGCCAATTTCAGTATTGAGAAAATTGATGAGTGGTTCTGATTTGATCTGGTCCGAATGAATTTTTTGAATCAGATGACTCTTTAAGCTGTCATTCAGATTTGGATAGTTGATTTGATATTCTCTGAGTTTTGTGATCTCTCTTGATGAGACAGTGAAATTAAGAATGATTTCATCTTCTTGGATATTCCAAGTGGAGTAAGAAACACTTTTTGTGTGAGCGAGTGACTCACTTTGAAAAAGTATCAAGAGCAATATTGATATCAAAAGCGAATTAAATGTCTTCATTTCAAGTCAATCTGCAAGAGTGCTGTTAATATCTATGTCTGACTGCCTCCTCAGGTCACTTAGTAGCTCTTCAAGAATATTTTCTCGTTGTCTTCTTCTATATTCTTGTAAAACAACTTCTTTGATATCCGAATATTCAGGAATGATTTTATCTTTTTTATCTACTAGGGTGACAATTGTGTACCCATAGATTGTTTCTATTGCTTTGCTTGTTTCACCAATCCTAAGTGATAGAACGACATCTCTGAGAAGCGGACCAATCAATGATCCCAGTCTTAACTTAGAGATAAAGCCAGAAGGAATGCCAAGGTGCCTTATGCTCGGTATATCGATCTCCAGTTTCTGAATATCATAGCTTTCTTGCCAAATCTCTTTTGCAGTTTTGATATCCAGGAGATTTTGAGATGAGAGAATGACAACCCGATATTGTTCATCCAAAGTGAAAACTGGGAGATTATCTTGATAGAAGTCCTGAAATTCATCTTCATTAGGTATCACTGATACTGACTGCTCAACGATCGAGTCTACAACTGATCTCACAATGCTTTTTCTTAAAAGGTCGTCTGCTTCAAGAAATCCGTTCTGGTAGGCATATTGGACCAGAAGCTCTTCTTCAATGATTCGATCCAAAGCCATTTTTCGGTCAGCCTCTGTTAAATCATCTCTTTTGTCATTCTCAATTAATTGAATAACCGTCCGAAATTTCTCCGAGGGGATTATTTTATCATTAACAATTGCAATCACATCATTGGGAAGTGATGAGAAATTTTTATTGTTATCCACGATTGAATATATGGCAAGAAATGTGCCTATAATAGATGCAAAAAGAAGTAACTTAGATTGATTACTCATCTGACTATAATCCAGTTCTTAGGAGGCAATGACAAGATGAAAGTTTTAGATTTATTCGAAAAATTAAATGGTTTGCCATTCGGCAGTAGAATTTTTACGTTCATGGTTTGCATGAATGCCCCATATTTTTCCTCCATAAAATCCCATGTGACTTTACTGAAAAAAAATAGATGCGAAGTTCAGCTTAAGAAGAGGAGGGCGGTAACAAATCACATTAACACGGTGCATGCAATTGCAATGTGTAACATGGCCGAATTATCAGGTGGTTTAATGATCGAAGCTTCTTTACCCAAAGATAAGCAATGGATTCCTTCAGGAATGACTGTTGAATATTTGAAGAAAGCAGAATCCAACCTTTTGGCTGTCTCTGACGGATCTGAGATCGATTGGAACCAAACAGGAACGATTGTTGTACCAGTTGAAATAAAAGATACAAATGACCAAATTGTTTTTACTGCAAAGATCAATATGTATGTAAAAAATAAGGGGTAGCATTTTACTGTGTTCAGTTTTAAAAAAATCTTTCCATATGTAGCGCCTTCAGTGACGGTAAGCAATGATATGTGTGATCAAAATGGACACATGAATGTGGCTTATTATCTACAAGCTTTTGATGTGAACTCTAGGGATTTATTTGAAGAGATTGGCTTTGATGGAGATTATTTTCAATCGGGATATTCATGTTTTGCAATTGAAGATAGTCTGAGATATCAGAGGGAGTTTTTAGAAGGAGACGAGATAAGATCTATGTTTAGGATTCATGACTTCAACGAGAAATTGATTCATATAGTGGGTGTTTTACTTGATAGCCAAGATCGATTATCAGCCATTTCCGAGACTCTTGTGGTTCATATTGACATGGATTCAAGAAAGGCAACGGTAATGCCTGATCAGCTTTTGAAAAAAGTAAAAGATGTCCATCGGAATCATACTGTTTGCTCAATTGATGATTTTGATATCAGATTGAAAATAAAAAAGAAATGAGGATACAAATGAAAAAAACCATCTATGTAACGATAGCATTATATATAACCATGACATCGAGTCTTTATGGCCTAGAGCTGATAGATGAATCAGCAATTGAAAGCCTGAGATCAATGCCATATGAAGAATATGATTCGGGATATGGATTATGGAATTCTGCAGACATGGAGCTTTTTGTGAGCAAGGATGGGAATTTCAGCATTGGTATATGGAAATCAAAAGCTGGTTCTGAAGAGATCAATACACCTTATCCATATAACGTTTTCTTCCTGATTAAATCCGGTGAGATCAGAACTAGAACTACTAAGGGAGACATCAATCAATTTGTTTCTGGAGAAGGTTTCTTAATACCAAAAGGTTGGATGGGCTCATTTGAAATTTCAAAAGATGTAGAGGCCATTTATTTCTATCACGGACTTGTAAAAACCACTAATGATCCTGATAGAGATATCTATGAAGATGCAAGAATGCACTATAACTATCAAACAATTCTTTCATCCATGTCCAAGAAAGAATTCAAAAAAAAAGATGGTCTTAAAACAAGGGAAGAGCAGACTTTTAACAATGCAGATGAGTCATTTACTTTGGGATTGTGGGAATCATCTCAGGCCAATATTTCATCAGATTGGTCCTATGATGAATTCATGTATGTAATTGAAGGCCAGATAATTATGACTGATGAAAATGGTAATTCTCATGAAATAAACCCAGGAGAAGGAATGATTGTTCCAACAGGATCTAAGGGAAGATTCATAGTGCCTGAAGGAGTAGTAAAGATTTGGGCTATTTATGATCCAAGTTGAATTTAGATGGGTTCACCCATCTCTCTAGCTCTATCAAGCTTTGTCGGTTCTTCTTTGGGAAGATAATAACAAGCACCAATAAGTGCAAAAATAGTTATCAACAGTGCTGATTGGCCCCATGCCAATGCATACTTGAGTGATTCAGCATCTGAATACCCAAGCGAGAAGAAGTAATCACTAATATACCCAATAGAATATGGTCCCAAGGCAAGACCTAACATACTAACCATCAAGATATAATATGCCCCTGCTACTCCTCTCATTCTTGGCAGTACCAAATCAGAAACTGTCGTCGGTGCAATCCCGACCCACATTGGTGTGGCAATTTGGAAAAGTGAATAATAGATATAAGACATTACAAGACTTTCTGTAAACAACATTGCTAGTGCTGTTGGAACAGCAAGAACAATCAAGCCAAAACCGACATAGAGTCTTCCATTGGTGTATTTTTCTCTTAGACGGTCTCCAATATAACCACCAATAACCACCCCCAATGTTCCTGCTACTGCAGTGATGAGGCCAAGAATTGTTGCGACCTCTCCCTCGCTGATACCAAAATTACGCATATAAAAAGCAGGCCCAAATGCTGCAATCGAATATGTCACGAAAGATATGAAAGGGAACCCTATTACAGTGAACAAAAGGGACTTCGTTTTAAACAATAAACTGAATGTAACCGGGTCTCTAAATTTAAGCCCCTGAATCCAGCAACTCAAAATATAAGCGCCCAAACCAAATGCAACCCACTGAATCAGGTCATTTGTAAGTTTATAAAGCAAAAAACAGATTGAGCTAATCAGCGTTGCCATCAGAAGATTGATGATAGTGGCTTTGATTCTGTTGTTTGCGGAAAAAATGACAAATGGGGAAATGCCAATGAATTCTTCTTTGACTGCAGTTAATGGATCACTAGTGATGATAGATTCTATTCCCTCACTCCCACCTCTTTTTGGTTCTTTAATTTGCCATGTGAAAAATGCAAGCAAAATACCTGGTAAGCCAACCAATATGAATGCAGCTTGCCAACCTTTTAGTGATAAGGGGGCGAGATTTGGGTCAGGGTATGCTTCTGTCCATAGTTCGACAATCCATCCACCTAGAAAGAGCCCTATGCCTGCTCCTAAGTAAACTCCACTTGAGTAGATTGATAAAATTGTGGATCGAACTTTTGGAGAAAAATAATCTGAAAGAATCGAATAAGAAGATGGGCTGGCAGTTGATTCTCCAATACCCACACCTATTCGATAAACAGATAGAGTTGTTAAAGATTTTGCTGTACCAGATAAGGCAGTCATTATACTCCATAGCGCCAGCCCAATACTGAGCAAATTCTTTCTAGACCAAGTATCTGCTAACTTACCAAGAGGTATCCCAAAAATAGAATAGAAAACAGCAAATGCAGTACCAAAAAGGAAACCCAAGTCGCTGTCAGTAATATTAAGATCGGCCTTAATTTCTTCTGCTAGAACTGAGAGTATTTGTCTGTCTACAAAATTAAATATGTAGACAATCACAAGTAACACAAGGGCTACTTTTGCAGATTTACCACCAACTTTTGGATAATGATTTTCGCTCATATTCTTCAAATGAAATATAATAAAATCATTGTACTTAAAATTTTCTATTCATGACTCAAAATAAACATCGTGAAAAATATTTTGACCTCTCTGGTTTGCCAGAAGAGTATTTTGAATTGGATCAAACGCTAAAAGCTGCCTTTAGCATTCTAGAAATTGCATCAAAAAATAGACACACTCTTTTTCATACTCCAACGCTGTCAACCTTCGATGGTAATAGAGTATCTACTCGAACAATGGTTCTTAGAGAATTTGATCCTGATAAAAGATTGATTAGGTTTCATACTGATTTTAGGTCAGTGAAGATAGAGCAACTCAAGAAGGACTCTCATGCTGCAATTCATGGTTATGATCCAAATCTAAAAATTCAGATACGATTTGATGGAAAAATAAACCTTCATCACAATGATGAAGTCACCAAAGGTTCTTGGAAACTATCAAAGGAGATGTCAAAAGAATGTTATTTTGTGGGCGGGCCGCCAGGAACAAGAATTAATGATCCTTCAAGGTTTGATCCTTCAACTTTTGACTTCGAATCAACAAATGGATTTGAAAACTTTTGCGTACTTGTTTTTCAGTTTGAATCAATGGAGTTCCT
>PBEI01000024.1 GCA_002718375.1 Gammaproteobacteria bacterium | reverse complement strand
GTGAGATGTTTTGCTGCAACAAAAGGAAAATTCTCAATACTGATTTCATTTGGATCTATAAAATGACCCAATGCATCTTTAGCCTTAGGCCCCCACAATCCTAAAGTTGACATGTCATGTGTGCGAATCTTCATGTCAGCATTAAAGCCCATATCATCTCTGTAATTACGCATTGTTAACCAGTCTCGGTTTCCATCAGCGCCACCAGTGACAACTCGATATCGGTCTGATCCTAAACGAGAAATGGTCAGGTCTGCATGTACACCGCCATCTTCATCTAAGAAATTGGTGTAAATGATTTTATCTTCAGGGGTGTCAGCACCCACTTTTGCAACCGAAAGATCTTCCAGCATACGCTCTGCATCAGGCCCCTCGACATCAACAATGGCAAAATGGGATAGATTGATCATCCCAGCAGAATCGCTCATGGCTAAATGTTCGGCATTGGCAATTTCATATGGAACATGTCTTCTGTCCCATTCGTTTTCTCTCACTGGGACTTGTTGTATGTAATGATCCAGTTTTTCACGATTGCTTTCATAGGCGAATGCTCTTTCCCATCCTCCAATCTCATTCTCAAAGTGACCACCCAGTTCTTTTTCTCTTGCATAAAAAGGACTGACATATAATTCACGACTGCTGATATAGGGTTCCTTTGGATGGACGGGTGGAGTATATATGGTTTGAGCGTTTTCAAAAGATCTAGATTTCACAAANGCTTTTTCCTTTTGTGCAGGATAAAATCTNGCNATATCAAANGAGTGGATATCCATNTGTGTNTTGCCATTGGCCATCCATTCAGCACATANTCTGGCACATCCAGGNCCATCTTTTACCCAAACNGCTTCACATANCCANAAGCCTCTGACTTCTGGACTCTCACCAATCAAAGACCCACCATCTGGAGTAACAGATAACAAACCATTAAAGGAGCTCCTTTCNTCCCAGCCTAATTCAGTGAGTATCGGCGTGGTTTCAAATGCTTTTTCTAATGGTTCTGCAACCTCCTCAAGGTCCAAATACCTCATNGANTCAGACATCATGGTTTTATCTGGNTTACCGATNTCTTCCGCATCAANCAATCTCGGTTCTTTGTCTTCATAAAAGCCCCACTCGAGCATGCCACCGTGGAGTTTNCCAGTATCTCTNACATAAGCAGAGTTNCCTTGGTCTCGCATNAGCGGATAAACGAGAAAATCTTCTGCTTCCTGTGNTTCTGGAAGTGGACCGAAGAATAATANCGGATGTTCAACAGGCATCAGTGGNATTGGAACACCNGCCATCTCTCCAACCAATGGACCCCAGATNCCAGATGCAATGACAACTTTGTTTGTCTTGATTGTTCCTTTATCTGTTTTTACNGCGGTGATACGACCATTTTCAATCTCAAATCCTGTAGCTGGTGTGTCAGCATATGTTTTAAGTGCACCTTTCTCTTTTGCNTGTTCAACTGCAAAACGAACAACATCTTGTGATCGAGGNGTTACGAGGCCCGCATCTGGATCCCACATTGCTCCTCGAATTGANTCTTCNTCNANTAAAGGAAATTTTTCTTTNGCTTCAGCAGCAGAAATNAGTCTGACATTGGTNCCAAATGCTTTACCNGAAGCTACTTTTCTTTTTAACTCTTCCCAAAGTACATCATCATCTTTCCGACAAATTTCTAGACCCCCTTTTTTTAAGAAGAAGCCATTGTCATCATAAAAATTTCNACTGAAGGCTGTTGACCAATTNCCAAGTTTGTCATGAGTNGTGTTATAGACAAAATCNGAAGCATGTGCTGTTGAACCCATATCTGATGGAATCACGCTGGATTTTTCTAAGCCTACGATATTGTTTTGTCCCAACTCTGTAAGCCAGTATGCAAGCATGGATCCAACGATACCTCCAACGCCAACTATGACGACTTCTGCATCACTTGGAAATTTAGAGGCCATGGGTATCGAAACTATTGGATTCTTTGATCATAACAAGGATCATCAGACCACTAAATTTTAGCGGAATCAATCTTTTTTAATTGGAATCAATCTTTAATTTTTTATATAAGTTTCTTGCAGCAATGCATGCAATTAANGCAAAGGGTAGACCAGTTGCAATAACCGATGTCTGAAGTGCTGTTAATCCTCCNCCAGACAAGAGAATAATGGCGATTACTCCTAACATAAGCGCCCAAACTATCCTTGAAAATAATGCAGGAGCATCCTCTCTTGAATCGAGTTTATTTGATGCAGTCATCATGGCGCTAACCAATGCTCCAGAATCGGAGGAGGTTACAAAGAAAGTAACGATATTGATTAAAGAAACAACCATAAGAATGCTTGCNCCAGGGTATTGCTCTAAGAATGCGAAAAGTGATGCTGATATATCNTGATTGATTACATTTGAAAGTGATCCAGCTGATGTAAATTCCTGATATATTGCTGCATTTCCAAAAACGCTTAACCACATGAAAACAATCAATGAAGGAAAGAGGACAACACCAAGAATGAATTCNTTAATCGTTCTTCCATAGGAGATTCTAGCNATAAANAGTCCGACAAAAGGTGACCATGCAAACCACCAACAATAATAAAAGAGTGTCCAAGCATTTTGCCACTCAGTNTCTCTATAAGCATNTACATTNGNAGANAGGCNGACAAAATTTTGAANNTANGTACCAATATTNTCNANAAATCCATCGAGAATAAATCCNGTAGGNCCTGATAAAAATATCGCANTCAAAAAGAAACCGCATAANANCATNTTGAATTGNGAAAGTCTTTTTATGCCAGCATTNAAACCCAAAATCACACTGATCAGTCCAAGNATTGTAATCAAGATAATAATCCAGAANGTTCCCATCAGNGTTGANCTNGCAATACCTANATATTCAAGACCTGTGCTGATTTGAGTCGCNCCCAAGCCCAACGATGTAGCAATNCCAAANACNGTAGCTAGAATCGCAAANACATCGACNATCACTCGACTCCANGAGCTTTGCAGGCCNACATCTANGAAGAACGAACTGACCCTAAAAGGTCTTCCTAGNTTGAATGCAAAGTANGCAAAACATAATCCNACAACNCCNTATATNGCCCAAGCATGGAANCCCCAATGAAGATAAGTCAGATTCATTGATAATGTNGCTCGNTCATTNAAGGAGGNTCCATCTTCAAATAGCGCTGTTGANTTAAGNTGNAGAATGGGTTCTGCTACTGAGTAAAATATTACTCCAATACCCAGTCCTGCACTAAAAAGCATCGCNATCCAATTGATAAAACTAAATTCTGGAGTGGCATCAGCTCCNCCNAGTTTNATTTTTCCAAAGCGACTAATTGCCATCCATATACAGAAAATAAGAAAGCCATTTGCACATAAAATGATAAGCCATCCAAANTTATTGGCTATAAATGACTGNGTGNTATTAAAAANAATGCTNGCAGCATCAAGATTNANAAGCGTGATTCCCACAAAAGTTGAGATCANTAATANAGATATAAAGAATCTTCTNTAATCGATACTTTTAAGCATNATGAATTGAGAAAGTTCTTTTTTTAGGCATATTTCCAAGNGAAATGGNTTTCAGACAATCTATATCATCTTCAATCNCAGTCAAGCAATTATTCTCATTTACTCATATTGGGCTTAATAAAAGCCATTATTTTTATCCTGAAACCCATATTATAAGGGAGTTTCAAGGCTTTTCTTGAATGAGTTCTATAAATTTCAGGGTAAATATACTAGACTTATCCGATANTTATTNTTATTTACTCGTCAAAGTGGGGGAAAACTCATGACAAGAAAACAACTTAAGGCTTTAAGAAGAACAAAGGCCATAAAGAAAAAACANAATATTAGTAAGNCACAATCAGCTGCAACTCTAGTGGCNGCAGGTGCTGTTTTAGCTACTTCTAATATNAGTGCACAATCAGCAATCGAAGAGATTGTTGTNACATCAAGGAAGAAAGAGGAAACACTNCAAGATGTNCCATTACAAGTCCAAACTCTNACAGAGGAAGCGCTTGAGCAATCAGGGATNAATACTTTTGAAGATTACCTCTTGCAATTNCCTGGAGTNACAGCAGGTGGTGGTTCAGGTCCTGGTCANAATACTATTTATATTCGNGGCTTGGCATCAACNACTCCTAACCTNACAACAGCAGGAGTTGCAGGACTAGCGCCTAANGTATCATTCTACTTAGATGAGCAACCACTTGCTCAGCCAGGAAGAAACCTAGANGTGTATGCNGCAGATGTGGCNCGTATTGAGGTNCTTTCNGGTCCNCAAGGAACGCTTTTCGGAGCGAGTTCACAGGCGGGNGTTGTTAGATTGATTACCAANAAGCCTAAAATGGGTGTGAGTGAAAGNAATGTTGAATTTGAATACAGATTTACACCTGAAGGNGANACAGGAACAAAAGTTGAAGCAATGACNAATATTCCTCTTGGAGAAAGNACTGCTNTNAGAGTNGTTGCNTATATGGATGANAAAGGTGGTTANATNGATCANGTNGCTGGTTCNGTTGATGCGAGTGAGTCAGCTCGTTTCAGACCAGCAGGNACCGTNAGAGANAATGGTCTTCCTGTNTCNGGATCNAGAGCTGGNTTCCAAGCTGGCGCTGACCTTTCNGGAGCNAATCTTATTCCAGCGAATGCAATCGTTGAAGANGATGCNAANGGAGTGGAGTANAAAGGTTTCAGAGCNTCTCTTGCTCAAGANTTGAGNGATGAATGGAGTGCAAATCTTGTACTNGCNCATCAAACAGTCGATGCAGATGGAGTNTTCTTTGCTGATCCGACNTTNGGTGANCTAGAGATTCGNACATACACNGCAAATGAAATCAATGATGAATATGACAANATGAGCTTGACTCTAGAAGGTTTNGTTGGAGATCTTGAAGTNGTATATGCTGGAGCNTATACCGATAGAGCAACTGATCAGATGGTNGACTACACGGATTATTTATTCGTAGGNCANTATCTTCCATATTANATNTGTGATTACTATGTGACTTATACAAAATTTGCACCAGGCAATGTTCCAACTGGAACTTGTGGNGCTCCAAACTTNCTNGTTGANTCNACAACGAANACAGAAGTAAAAAGTCATGAGATAAGAATCAATACTGATATCAGTGACACTNTNTCACTTACAGCAGGTGCNTTCATGAGTGANACTGAACTCACNGAGTTGAATNTNTTCACTTATCCAAGCTCAGTTGATAATGACATNACTTATGCTTGTAACTATGCNCTGACNGATACATCAGNAACNGGTTCAATCAATAANGCATCNCCTGGATGGTTCTCAGCNGGACCATTCTGTGAGCCTGTNATTTTCTTNAATGACATNAAGAGNACNGATGANCANAAAGGNTTCTTTGGNGANNTTAATATNGCANTGAGTGATACATCNGAGNTNACTTTAGGTGCTAGNTGGTATGACATTGAAGTTGANTTTGAAGGAAGNGCTAACTCATCATTNTANAATGGNTTTGGNGCTCCNGATACNCANCAATTTGGATCTAANCTATCANCACAGTANGCACCAGGAAANGCAAATGGTTANCCAGANAAAGCATCNACTGATGGTGTGATTGGTAANGTNACTTATTCTTGGAATCCAAGTGATGAGGTTATGTANTATGTAACATGGTCTGAAGGNTTTAGNCCNGGTCTTCTAAANAGACCTGTTGGTAGAACNAGNCCTGATGGATCATATACAGTNCCTCCANCAATTGATTCAGATGAAATCACAAACTATGAGTTTGGTTGGAANACNGTTCTTATGGANGGCCAGCTNNGATTCAATGGTAGTGCNTTCTTTGTTGATATAGAGGGNCTNCAATCAACNGTCTTTGACCCAAGTATTGTNAACCTNTTCTTCTCTGATAATGCNGCAGATGCNGAAATCACNGGTGTNGAAGGTGACTTNACATANTATGCTGANAAAGAAGGNCTNACNGTATCTGGNGCTTTCTCAATGTTAGATACTGAGATTACAAANAAACTGGTACCAACCAATGANGTGGTNGTTGGATCTGAATTGGCATTTGCNCCAACNTTCCANGCTAANNTNAGNGTTAGACANGAATGGGANATGGCTGANGGATACACTGGCCATGCTCAGTTACAAGTCACNCACTCTGGTGANAGTTACTCAGACATCATGGAAATGAANAGAGCTGTNCANNANCAGTANAGNTATGTNGANNTNCGNNTNGGTATGAGTAATGGTGAGAGNACCACTGAGTTNTACATCGATAACGTCACAGACGAAAGAGGTGAAATCAGTAATACCTTNGTATTTGATAGACAGCGTGTGGCATATATAAGGCCAATGACNATGGGTATCAGATANAAAANGAACTTTTAGTTTTTAACANAAGCTAAAATTTTANAAAGGGAGCTTAGGCTCCCTTTTTAATTGGANNANGAANTATTATTNTTTTTCACNCAANAAGAAATGGCACTAGATGTATCAAAAGNANCAANAGCANTAAGAGAAGCTAAATTTGTAGAAGCGCTTCGATTACTGAAGATNCAATCTTGCAGAAGATCCAAACCATATTGATAGNNTATATTTNTNTGCNGTNAGNTCNAGATATCTAAAAAACTTNGATGATTCAAAGAAATTNATTGAGAGANTGCTTACCAATGCNCCAGATATGGGTAGGGCATACCAAGAGCTNGGCCATNTGAATAGAGANGCNGGNGATGAAGAAAATGCAATTAGATATTATAGNCAAGCATGTGAATTAAACCCTGCTTTNCCGGCATCTTGGAAGGCTTTGTATTCNTANTTCAAAAAAAATGACAATAANCCTGCTGCTGATCANGCATATATGCAGATGAATACATTGGAGACAATGCCAAACACTTTGCTNTNTATAAGNCAGATNCTNAANGAGGGAAAATTNGGNATNGCNGAAGAAAAATGNAGAGAATTTCTCAAGCAAAANCCNACNAATACATANGCNATGTCNTTGTTNTCAGACATNGCNGATAGNTTGGGTTATTTTGATGANGCAGANTTCCTNCTTGAAAGCGCTGTTAAATTTGAACCCAATGATGGGGANCTAAGAATGAAATATGCAATGATTCTTAGAAAGAAACANAAATTNGCANAGACNATGGAGCAGGTNNANATACTTTGNGATCAATTCCCAGAAAATCTCTCATATCAAGCTCAAAAAGCGAGTGAGATTATGCAAAATGGTGATCATCAGGGCGCGATAGATTTATTTGATGAAATCCTTCAAAAGAATCCTTATAACTTCAGTATTCTCACATCCAAGGGCCATGCACAAAAAACATTAGGAAAAACAGAACGAGCAATAAAGAGTTACCAAACTGCATATCAAGTTAAACAAGATCATGGGGAAGCTTTTTTTTCACTCGCAAACTTGAAAACATACTCATTCACTGAGAAAGAATTGAACATCATGAGGNAGCAACTAAAAAGAGTTGATCTAACTCTGCGAGATAAAGCTTATTTTCACTTTGCATTGGCTCAAGGCTCTGAAGCAATAGGGGAATATGATGAAGCTTTTATTCATCTTGATTCAGGGAATAAGATTAAGAATAAGCAAAGCAAATATTCCATTGAAAGAATGGATAGAGAGTTACAGGCCCAAATTGATGTATGTGATCAATCATTTTTTGAAAACCATGGTGATGGCGGTTATGAAGCTGAGGATCCAATATTTATCCTTGGACTTCCAAGAGCAGGCTCAACCTTGATCGAACAAATCTTGGCCTCGCATTCAATGATTGATGGAACTCTTGAATTACCGAATATCCTATCTATGGCACAAAGTCTCAGAGGGGATGATATATATGGTAAGGAAGGAAATTATCCAAAAAGCATGGAACATCTTTCTCACGATAAGAGAGCGGAATTGGGAAGAAAGTTTATCGATGAAACAAATATGCATCGCAAGGGAGCACCAAGATTTACCGATAAAATGCCGAACAATTTTCGACATATAGGATTGATTCATTTAATCATGCCAAATGCAAAAATTATCGATGCGAGAAGATATCCATTGGATTGCTGTTTTAGTATGTTTAAACAATTATTCGCTCAAGGCCAGGAATTCACATATGGGTTGGCTGAGGCTGGGAGCTATTACAAGAGTTATGTCCAGCTGATGGATCATTGGGATAAAGTTTTACCAAATAAAATCTTGAGAGTGAATAATGAGGACATCATTGATGATTTGGAAGGTCAGGTATTCAGGATGCTAGATTTCTTGGAATTGCCTTTCGAGGAGTCTTGCATCAAATTCTATGAGACAGATAGATCTGTCAGAACGGCAAGCTCAGAACAGGTTCGTAAACCTATTAATAAGTCTGGTATGCACAGATGGAAACCATATGCAAAGCATCTTTCACCTTTATTGAATGGTCTTGGGGCTGAACTCATAAAGACTGAAGATCTTGAGCTAATCAAATCAAGTTGATAATTTGATATAAGTATTATGGCAATCAGTGTTTTTGATCTCTTTAAAATTGGTATTGGGCCATCCAGCTCACATACTGTTGGGCCGATGATTGCTGCAAGGAAATTTATCCTTGGAATCGAAAAATCTAAACTATTGAAAAAAGTGACTCGAATTCAATCTGAGATGTATGGCTCTCTTGGTGCCACAGGTAAAGCTCATGGAACACCCAAGGCTATAATTCTAGGTTTGGAAGGTGAGGAGCCTGATAAGGTTGATGCAACATCAATTTCGAGTCGGATTGAAAAGATTCATTCTGAGGGGCGGCTAAATCTACTCGGAAAGCATATGATCAATTATGATCATGTAACAGATCAGAAGCTCTATCGAAGGAAATCACTTCCTTTTCATCCCAATGGAATGACATTCTCCGCTTATGATAATAAAGGTAAAGAGATAGATAATAAGACCTATTATTCTGTTGGAGGCGGATTTATAGTCGATGATTCGAGAGATGATGGGGATCTCATTACAGAAGACGAAACCAAGATCACTTTTCCCTATGACAAGGCTACTCAACTCCTCGAATATTGTGAGAATGAATCACTCAATATATCCGATATCATGTTGGCAAATGAATGTGCATGGCGATCAGAAAGGAAAACCCGTAAGGAACTCCTTCATTTATGGTCTGTGATGCAAGAAGTAGTCGACCGAGGCATAAATAATGAAGGCGTTCTGCCAGGTGGTTTGAATGTGGAGCGTCGCTCTCATAAGCTTTATTTACAATTAACAAAGAAATCAGACAAAAAGCCTGATGATCCATTAACTATTCTCGACTGGGTAACTCTTTATGCCTTAGCAACCAATGAAGAGAATGCAGCAGGAGGTACTGTAGTAACCGCTCCTACAAATGGAGCAGCAGGTATCATCCCAGCTGTTTTACATTATTACATGAATTTTGTTCCTGATGCAGATGAAGATGGAGTGGTTCGGTTTCTATTAACTGCAGCGGCAATAGGTATCCTTTATAAAAAGAATGCATCTATTAGTGGTGCTGAAGTTGGGTGTCAAGGTGAAGTAGGTTCAGCCTGTTCAATGGCAGCTGGAGCACTGGCGGAAGTTCTAGGCGGATCACCATCACAAGTTGAAAATGCGGCTGAAATTGCAATGGAGCATAATTTAGGCCTCACTTGTGATCCGATAGGTGGATTGGTGCAAATACCTTGCATTGAGCGAAACGCCACAGCGTCGGTCAAAGCAATTCATGCTGCTCGTATGGCACTCCAGGGAGATGGGACCCACTTTGTTTCATTGGATAGAGTAATTCGGACAATGAGAAAAACTGGCGAAGATATGCATCTTCGATATAAAGAGACATCTCGTGGCGGACTTGCAACGAATGTACTAGAAGTTCCAGTAAATATTATCGAATGTTAGTATACTTCTGATCCACAATGAGCATATTCCAAAATCTGATTTCATCTATTAAGGGCGGAACCTTAGGGAGTCGTTATTTTCGGACAAAAGATCTAGACAATCTGCCTCAAGATATAAATAAGGCTGTAGAATCGGTTATGTCAAAAAGTGGAGAAGTGTCTGCATTGGTATATGCAGAAAATCTTTTTAACTTGATAGAGGCACTTAATGACAAGCAATTTATTAATTTCTTAAACACTCTTTTTGAGGAATATGACATAGACACTGATTCATTATCAAAGGCATCAATAGAGTATTCCAAGAATAAAACACAAGAAAATCTGGAAAAAATTTCCCAATCCTCTGAGCCTGAATGGGTTGAGCTCTTCCGGAGATTAAATACAGTTTCTGACGGCACTCTTAGATTGGTCAAACTCAGAGAGAGGATCAGGTTACTTGAAAAAGACAATCACAAATTGGCATTCTTTGATGCAGCTCTTTTAAATCTTTTTAAACATTGGTTTAACCCATCTTTTTTGGTTCTAAAAAGGATAGATTGGTCTACACCAGCAAGTATTTTAGAGAAGATAATTGCCTATGAAGCGGTACATGAAATCAATTCGTGGAGTGATCTTAGATCAAGATTAGAGCCAGAAGATAGGAGATGTTTTGCATTTTTCCATCCGCTCATACCCAATGAACCACTTATCTTTGTTGAAGTTGCATTAACTGATAATATGCCTAAGAAGATTGATCAGGTGATCAAGATTGATAGAAGTGTCATACCTGAGAATGATATTAGTACAGCAGTCTTTTATTCAATTTCAAGTTGTCAGGATGGTCTTTCAGGGATTTCATTTGGTAACTTCTTAATTAAAGAAGTTGTTCACAAATTAAAGCGCAAGAATGATGGGCTAGAGAAATTTGTCACACTTTCACCTGTTCCAGGTTTTTCAAAATGGCTTAAAGAAAAATCGATCAATGGAAATTTGGATGATGAAGATCTACTCAAAAATGCCATAATTTATTTTTTGCATTCAAACAGAGAAGATGGGTTTCCAAATGATCCTGTTGCAAGATTCCATTTAGGAAACGGTGCCAGATTAGAAAGGGTAAACCTAAATGCTGACATGTCTCTCAAAGGAATACATCAATCAAAAGGAATCATGGTTAATTATCAATATGACCTTGATTTACTAGAGAATAACCATGAATTATTTTTCAGAACAAAAGAAGTTCAATGTTCTGAAAGAATTAAAAATCTAAGTAAGAAATTAGAAATTCAATAAAAACGGATTAACTATTCTTTTTCAGTCTTATTGAGGTCAGACTGATACGTTTCTGTCAAAGCCATCACAGATAATAGTGTCAGTAATGCTGAAAATGCCATATAGACTGAGACCCAGAATATATCGAAATCTGTCCATAATTTAACAGCTATTGTTGGAGCAAAGGCTCCTCCAATAATTGCTCCAAATTGATAGCCAAGGGTTGCACCCGAATATCTGACCTCAGTGCTAAATAATTCTGTGAAGAATGCAGCCTGAGGTCCATACATCATAGCTAAGAAGACCATACCTCCTGAGACAGCCAAAGTTATCATCCAAAAGCTACCTGTATCAACCAATGGAAAAATAGCAAAAGCCCATAGACCAGATAAAATTGCACCCAGCATAAAAATACCCCTTCTTCCATGCCTATCAGAATATGAGGAAAATAGAAATTGCATGGGCACCATGATTGCCGATGCGAGAAGAACTGCAGTAAGCATATCATCTCTTGCCATCTTTGCGCTTTGCACGCCGTAGGCCAATAAAAATGCAATTAGAATATAAAAAGTAACCTGAATATTGATAAAGGCACCAGCAGCCAACATGATCCGTTTAGGGTATTTTCTTAAAGCCTCTATGACTGGTGATTTTTGTATTGTAGTTTGATTATTTTTATGTGACTGCTTACTAAGCGCCGCCAATTCTTTAAATGCATTAGTATCTTCAAGGTTCAATTGAATATACATGCTGACAAGGATTAAGACCGCGCTGGCAAGGAAAGGAATACGCCAACCCCATGTGTTAAAGAACTCATCTGAAACCAATGCACTTGTAATAATGAGAGCCAGATTTGCCAATATCACTCCGATTGGGGCACCGGCTTGAGCAAAAGCCCCGTAGTAACCTCTTTGATTTGATGGAGCGCTTTCAGTAACCAAAAGCATAGCGCCTCCCCATTGACCACCTATTGCCAATCCTTGGGCAAACCTTAGGATGGTGAGGAGGATAGGAGCAAGCGCTCCAATCATTGTATATGTTGGTAATAGCCCTATTAATGTAGAGGAAATTCCCATCAACATTAAGGCGCTTATGAGTGTCTTTTTTCTACCTATTTTATCGCCAAAATGTCCAAATATTATTCCTCCAATTGGTCTGGCTATAAAGCCAGCAGCAAATGTTAACAATGAAAGTATCAGTGCTGTTGTAGGCGCAACCTCTCCAAAAAAAGCTGTTGGAAATATAAGAGCCGCTGCCGCTCCGTATAAAAAGAAGTCATACCACTCTATGCTTGTTCCTGCCAAAGCAGTAAGTGCAACTTTTCGCATATTTGAATTGACGTGATTATTTTCTAGGTTTTCTTCATTCATCTTTTTATTATAAGTTAATGTGAGGAGGGTAAAAATGGATTTTGAAGTCAATGAGACCTCATTAAGAATTACAAGCAAAAATGAATCAGATTATGATCTTCCTTATCTCTGGATCAGGGATAATTGCCCTTGCAATGAGTGTCGAGTTAAAGAAACGCAAGAGAAGCGATTTATGCTTCATTCCGTGCCATCTGATCTCAAACCCAAAAGT
Organism: Gammaproteobacteria bacterium; assembly: GCA_002718375.1. The sequence goes on along the minus strand of PBEI01000024.1, from coordinate 13,084 downwards.
ATAGATGTCGATGAAAGTCATATCCATGTAGTTTGGCCTGATGATCATCTGACATCCATATGTTTTGATGACATAAAATTATTAGAGAAACCGAGAAAACCTGAAAAAGTTTATTGGACCAATGATTTCAAACCAAATTACTTTAGTTGGCATGACTTTCTTCAGAAAGATGAAATCGCTATAGATGCAATTTCTGATTTTATTACGAGAGGCGTGATAGTAATCAATGATGCTCCCTCTATTTCAAATTCGCTTGAAGAACTAGCTACAAGATTGGGCCCCATTAGAGAGTTATTGTTTGAGCGTATTCACAATGTCTCTGTTGATGGTCATGTCTATAACATAGCGCACACATCACTTGAGCTTCCACCACATAATGATTTTGCCAGTTATACATGGCCGCCTAGCGTTCAGGCTCTTCATATGCTCGTAAATGATTGCGAGGGAGGAAGGTCAACAATAGTTGATGGTTATGCAGTGCTCAGGGATTTAAGGAATGATTATCCCGAACATTTTGATATTTTGAGTAATTTTGCAGTTCCATTTAGAGAGTTTGATGAAGAGAATGAAACGTATGCAAATGAACCGATGATCAGACTGAATGCTGAGAAAGAAATAACTGGATTCAGATATTCCAATCAATTGATGCAAATGATAGACCCTAAGAAGAAAAATGTGGACGCTTTTTATGAGGCCTATCATGAGCTTTGCAATAGAGTGAATAGTGAGAAATATAAATCAAAATTCAGACTTGAGTCGGGTCATATCCTTTTGGTTTCCGCTCATCGAGTTCTTCATGGAAGAGAAGAATTCAAGCCAGATGGCAAACGACATCTTCAGGATGCATACTATGAGATGGACAATATAGAAAATAACCTGGTTCTACTAAAAACAAGTGGGAATAAATAGAGTTGACTAAAAAAGTTAAATTCACATCGATGGATCATGGAACTAGAGAAGACTATGATCTCATTGCAATTCATGATTCAGATAATGAGAGAGGCTTGGCAAAAAGGGTCATCGAATGGCTAAAAATGATGGATGGAGAGTCTCCTTATCAGATCAGTAGGCTCCAGCACTGTCTTCAAACTGCAACAAGAGCAGAACAAGATGGAGCTGATATGGAAACAATAGTATGCGCACTTCTTCATGACATAGGTGATGTGATATCACCAGTCAATCATTCACAAGCTTCAGCAGCCATTCTAAGACCTTATATCAGTGAGAAGAATTATTGGATAGTGCTCAATCACGGTCTATTTCAGGGCTATTATTGGATGCATCATTATGATGAGGATAGAAATCTTAGAGATGAGCACAAAGATCATCCGTATTATCAGGATTGTGTGGACTTTTGTTCAGAATGGGATCAAAAATCATTTGATCCAGATTTTAAAGAAAAGCCTTTGGAGTATTTTATCCCTATGATTGAGGAAATATTTTCAAGGGAGCCCCGATCATTTGTCTAACTATATCTCTTTTGGCTTTTTCAGAATTATAGTTAGACCTAGAGCAGTTGGCCAAGCACCTAAAATGAATTCAAAGATAAATATCTGATTGAATCCTGTTCCATGAGCATAGATTGCAATTAAGTTGAAGATTCCAGCCCCAAAATAGACTATCCCTGCAGAAAAAAACCATGCCGGGTTTAGAGTGATTGCTCCCAAAATGGAAAATAAGAAAGTAGCCACAAAAAACGATGTAAAGTCCCTCAAGAGTGCATTTTGTGCTTCACTTGATAATTCATTGAATACGAAGCCAAAATCAGCCGAGGCGCTTATTGGGGTAAAAATCCATTGAAGCACTAAACCCAAAAGCCAATAGGCATAAAAAATACCTAAGAATCTAATAATAAATGTGTAGTTTCTTTCTGATGAGATTAAGAAATAGAAGAAATATCCTCCAAAAAATCCCGCACCAAAATGAAGTATCTTTCCTACGATTGTCTTATTTCCTGCTATTAACTCTGATTGGAATACCAACTCGACCATCAAAAACAGTGTCATTAAAATAGCGGTTCCTCCAGCTATGGCATATAGATATTTTCCACCTAATGAGCTGAGTCTGGATATTAAGCCAGCGGAAGAGAATGCAATTATGAATCCAATAATTATAAGGATATATAGACCTAAACCCATTCTTTGAAAATCAAACAAGATCACTTCTAATGAAGAGATTAATCCAACCGGCATATCAACTGAGGCCAGCCAGATTAACTTAGTCAATGATGAAACAGGAGTCATCAACATTACTGTAAATAAAGCTGCAGAAAGAAGCGCAAACGGATATTTTGCTATTTTCATAATTATTTGGGTAAAACTTTGATTAATTTGGCTTTTGGACCATCTGTGAGTAAATATAATACTCCGCTTGGCGAAGCTTCAATATTCCTGAGTCTATTATTTACTTTAGAAAATAAGCTTTCTTGGATATTTACACCATCTTTGAATGTAATTTTTTTAACATCCTTAGAAACTAATGCTGTAACCAAGAAGCTATTCTTTAGCTCAGGATAAAAATTACTTTCATAATAAACAATATCAGATGGAGCAATGGACGGTGTCCAATGCAGAAGTGGTTGTTCCATGCCATCTTTATCTGTAAATGGACTAATCACTGCTCCTGAGTAATCAATACCATATGTTATTGCCGGCCAGCCATAGTTCAATGAGGGCTCAATAAGATTTAACTCATCTCCGCCTCTTGGGCCATGTTCATGCTCATATATTTTTCCAGACTTGGTAACGACAAGCCCCTGCATATTCCTATGGCCATAGGAATAAATTTCTGGAAGGGCATCTTCAACATTTACAAAGGGATTATTTACTGGAATAGATCCATCTTTATTAATTCTTATAATTTTTCCAAAATGATTATCTAATTTCTGAGCTTTTTCTCTATGATCAAACCCATCACCGCTCGTTAGTAAAATCGTGCCATCATATAAGAAGGCAATCTTAGCTCCCAGATGCATTGGAGATCTTCTGGGCGCATTAGCTTCGAAAATTACTTTTTTATTTTCTAGTCTATTTTCATTAAGCTCAGCCGATAATAAGAACAAGGTTGTTTTTTGGTTCTGATTCTTAGCTGAGTAACTTAAATAAATTGTATTGTTTGATTCAAAGTCTGGATCTATAACTACATCAGATAATCCTCCTTGACCACTATATTGAACACTTGGAACACCATCTATTTCATTTACTGATCGGTCTAATAAAGAGGCAATCCTTAACTTTCCTGACATCTCAGTAAATAAAATTTTGTCCTCACTTAAAAATACAAAGCTCCATGCATCATCTAAATCATCAAAAATAGTCTCTAATTCATAACTTGAAAATGCTGAGTTAGAAAACAATAAAAATAACAATATGAACTTCAACTTCATTACGACCTTTTTTAAATAATTATTTAACTATAGAGTATCAATGTTATCGTCAAAACATGAAAATATATATTATCGGCATAAGTTATTTTTTTGAGCTAAAAACTGAAAGAGGAGATTCTAATGCATTTAGATAAAATTAATGCAGTTGGGGGAACATTTTTGCTTATTTTTGGTGTTCTATTATACCTATCACCTAATAACTTAAACGCCAATAGCATCATTTTTCAGTCAACAGTAGTAATAGGGGTTAGTTATATAGTTTCTGTACTTATCCACTTATTTCTTACAAGACATATGGGTAAGAATATTGAGCTAATTACTGTATATGCTTGGTATTCTAGTCTTATAGGTCTATCAATCGTTATCTTTGAAATATCAAGTCTATTGTAAAATGATCATTTTTAATCAAAATCATCCCATGAAATAGATTCAAATGCCTTTTTATCTACTAAAAGTTTTCTACCTAATAGTTTGCTGTACTCTCTTGCATCAATTCCTTTATTAGGCCTTAGTGTTGTTAGGTTTTCGTTGGTAACTATCTCACCGGCGAGACAGTCTCTATTTAAATAACAACTTCTTCTGAACTCGGTAATCCTTTCTTTTGACTCAATTTCAGCAACTGGACGCTTATTATTTGATCCCATCAGAGAAAGAGTCTTTGCAATATTTTCTCTTAAATTAATAAGCTCATTTCCAGTTATTGAAATATGATGGTCTCTAAACTCCCTAGATTTATCATCTGTAAAGTGAATTTCTAAAATTTTGGCACCAAGCGACACCGCAATATTCGCTGCATAGCTTCCAATAGTATGATCAGAATAACCTATGATATGTTTTGGAAATCTTTTTGAAAGAGTAGAAATTACATTTAAATTAGCGTAGCTGTCATTTGGTTCACCATACATTGCAACACACTGTAATATCCCCAGCTTTTTAGAGTCTATATATTCTGGATTTTCTTTCTCAATAAAACGAACTGTCTCATCAATTTCTTCAATCGTTGCCATAGCTGAAGAAATAATAAGAGGTTTATTTGTTTCAACTATTTTTTTTATTAGAGGGTAATTTGTTAGATCACCAGAGCCAATTTTGTGGATGCTAACTAAATCATTAATGATAGAAAGTGATTCTGAATCCCAGATCGACGACATAAAAATTACATCATTTTCCAAAGCTAATTCTGATAAAGTAAAGTAATCTTCTATTCTTAGTGAGAATTTAGCAAAGTGTTTATGACGCTCTGGATCTTCAATTTTACTAACTATATGATCAGGGAAATAAGTTTGGAACTTTACAGCATCTGCACCTGCTTCAGCTGCATCAATAAGAAGCTTCTTTGCATAATCTAGGCTTCCTTCATGGTTTCCACCTATTTCTGCAATAATGAATGGCTTTTTAAAATCTAGATCCTTTCTCATACTACCCAGCATTCTTTCTTTTATATTTTAGCTGATGAAAATGGGATATGTATACCCAGATAACAACGAAAGAATATGGATAAAAGAAGATTGAAGTATGCTTATTTATCAAATGATGGGTCTGGTTCTCCCTTGAAGCAATTTATGATGTATGGAAATGAATCAGTTACATAATAGCCATATTGACCTTTGAAAGTCATCCCATTGCATTCATCTAGATCTCCTGCATCAGTCCATTCCCAATCTTCTTCATAGATCCCCGTAAATGAACCACCCGGGTTAGTATTGCTTTGAACGCCTCGACTACCTAATTTTCTAGTATATCCAGACAGTACCTTACGGTAACTGCCTGTCTGATCATCCAAAATATATGAACCATAAATTGGGAATCCATCAGCGGCAAAACCAATCATAGGCGAGCCATCTCCAGAAGGCGTATTATCAAACATAGCATTTGGATTGCCATGATAGTGATAACTCCCATCAGGCTGAACATGTGCATTATGAATGTCTACTCTGAACATAGATTTATACTCAAGTGGAACTAAATTCCATTGTGCTGTCCCACCACATCCTGCTGCTATATTTCCATCCGAATTGGCGTTTTGGCTTGAAGGGGAATAACATCCAGCACTTTTTAAATCAACAACTACTCCATTTAGTAACACTGCGTCCCATACTCCACGAACAATTTCTGTATTCTGAGAGGCGAGCTCTGGAAACCTTTTTACTTTGAAGGCTCTCTCTCTTTCAATTACATCAGATGCAAAATTAGCTGATGAGTCATTAAAATCATGATTTGGTATATTGTCACTTGATAGATTGCAATAAGTATCAAAGGCATCAACATCTACATAACCCTCAAAATCAATAGCCCTGGTTAAATCTCTAACATTAGAGCCATATTTTTCTTCATAACTTGCACAATCAGAACTTCTGTTGGAAAAAATCTCATTTGTGATATTAACTCTATTTACTAAACCGATGACTTGAATAGATGCGCTGCCAGAGCTTGCATTGCTGCCAGAGCAGCTTAGGTTAAAAGTATTATTGCCTTCATTGTTAATACTAACTTCTTGACTCCCAGATATTGATTTATTTCCAGACCAGTCCCCTGATGCTGAGCAAGATTGTGCATTTGTTGATGACCAAGTCAATGTCACATCAGAACCAATGGCGACCTCTGTACTGCTTGTAGATAGGGACACAGTAATGACTGACAATTGATTAGAATCAACATTGCCACCTCCACCGCAACCATAAAGAGTGCATAATAAAATAATTGATGCAGCAATTTTGATATTCATGATATTTATGACGTAAAGATTCTAAGAAGATTTATTTTAATTATGAAAGAAAGTACTAAGGATTTAAATAAGTGATTGAGTATCTAAATTTATGGGAACCTAGAAATTCTAAAATACAATAGAATGGTGGGCCCGGGAGGACTCGAACCTCCGACCAATGGATTATGAGTCCACTGCTCTAACCAACTGAGCTACAGGCCCTTTGGGAGTGATTATTCTATCACCATTATCAATGTTATACTCCAATCAAGTTTACTAAAATATATTTCATTTATGATAATCAATAGAGCATTCACAAGAATAGAAGAGGGCGAAATTCATTACCGTTATTCGGGATCAGATTCTGATGAAGTAGTTTACATGATTCACTCATCACCAGCTTCATCGGTCATACTCATACCTTTAATTGAGCAGATGTCCACATCATTTAAGGTATTCGCGCCAGACACTTTAGGATTCGGCGATTCTGTTGCGCCAAGAGAAGAATGGCCATCAGCTGGTGACTACGCTGATAGTGTAATCAGAGTAATGGATTCATTGGATATTGAGTCATGCCATTTCTTTGGCAGTCATACTGGAGCACACATTGCTTCTGAGGTAGCAATCAAGTATCCAGATCGAGTGAAAAAATTGGTTTTGGATGGAATAGCCATGTTCAGTGAAGATGAGCGAAAAGAATACCTTGAGCACTATGCGCCTGAGATTAAGCCTGATGAATTTGGGCAGCATCTGGTCTGGGCTTGGAATTTTGTCAGAGATCAATTTATTTATTTTCCATACTTTAAGAAGACGTCAGAGCATCAAAGAGCAGAAGTCTCAATGGCGCCACCAGAATTCATAAATAAGTTGGTATTGGAAGTACTCAAAGGACTCACCACATATCATAAAGGTTACCATGCGGCGTTTACACATAAGGATACGGAAAGGTTGCCACTGATTACTGTCGATACATTTTGCGGTGCTTCCGAAGATGACCCTTTGAAAACTGGAATAGATAAGGCAGCTGCTTTAATTCCAAATGCTTCAAAAGGTCTTTTTCCAAGCGAGAGCACAGAAGAAGGTTTAAACAAGAAAGTGAGTATGATCAAAGACTTTCTTAATACTTAATATTTACTAAACCTTGCCTCGATTATTACTTGATTATCAATGTTGCTGTGGGTGGAAAGTATGATGATCACAAGATTGATCGAAATGCTTTTTGCCTAAACAGTAAGTGCTCAAATAAAGACAACCCGGATGATTACCGGTTTTTAATCGACTGGATAGAGTACGCTCGCTTACAGCCCTAGCTTTCGTTCATGAAGCTTTTCAGTTTCTCACTTCTTGATGGATGCCTCAATTTTCTCAGTGCTTTGGCTTCAATCTGTCTGATACGTTCACGAGTCACATCAAATTGCTTGCCCACTTCTTCAAGGGTATGGTCTGTATTCATATTGATACCAAAACGCATCCTTAAAACTTTGGCTTCCCTTGGTGTCAAGCTTTCAAGAATATTGATCGTGTTTTCTTTAAGACCAGTTTTTGTTGCTGCACCATCTGGTTGATCTATGGTGGCATCCTCAATGAAATCTCCAAGTATTGAATCCTCATCATCTCCGATTGGTGTTTCCATTGAGATGGGTTCTCTTGAAATCTTCAGTACTTTTCTGATCCTTGAAACAGGCATTTCCATGACTTCTGACAATTCTTCAACACTTGGTTCTCTTCCTTTTTCTTGAATCATCTGTCTTTGAATCCGATTGAGCTTATTAATGGTCTCAATCATGTGTACTGGAATTCTTATGGTTCTCGCTTGGTCTGCAATAGATCGGGTGATTGCTTGTCTGATCCACCAAGTTGCATAAGTTGAGAACTTATATCCTCGTCGATATTCGAACTTATCGACTGCCTTCATGAGACCAATGTTTCCCTCTTGTATGAGATCCAAGAATTGCAGGCCTCTGTTTGTATATTTTTTAGCAATTGATATCACGAGCCTTAGATTGGCCTCAACCATCTCTTTTTTGGCACGATCGGCTCTAATCCGACCCATATTCAATTCACGGTTAACCTCTTTAATCCCTTGAATTGTTAAAAAGGAGGATTGTTCTAATTTAGCCAGTCTTTTTTGATTCGCAACAATTTTGGTCTTGTTCTTATTCAGAATGGATGAATACTTTCTTTTCGCACGAATGTACTTGTCAATCCAAGTCAATTTGGTTTCATTGCCGATGAATGTCTTTCTGAATTCATCCATTGGAAGACCCGCTTTGTTTACTACCAATTCCCTGATATCCTTCTCAAATCGCTTCACTTCATTCATATAAGTGATGATGATTTGTTGCAGGAGATCAAACAGTTTGGGGGAGATTTTCACGCCCATTACCGTCTCTTTGATCAATGCTTTTTGCTTCTCAGCTTTATCAAGATCTTTTGCTTCTATCAGTGTGATGAGTCGATTGGTTTGCCTGCTGAGTTTCTTGATCTCTTTTTCAATGGCAGCGACATCAACTTCTACTGGCTCAGCATTATTATCAGAATTAATTTCAATGATTTCATCATTCTCAAATGCATAATCTGAAAAGATATCCAAAATTTTGGTTAAATCCTTGTCTTCTTCTTGGGCAATTGTTTCTTTGATTGTTTGGTATCTCTCCTGAATAAAGATCAATACAGGCAAGAAAGAAGAGAGCGTTTCTTGAATTTTGTTGTTTCCATCTTCTATTTTTTTAGCAATGACAATTTCACCTTCACGATCGAGCAGTTCAATCGTTCCCATCTCACGCATGTACATTCTGACTGGATCTGTGGTTTTGCCAATCTCATTTTCAATTGGATTTATGGTCTCTTGATCACTTGTATTGCCATCATCATCTGAGGCTTTATTGGCATGCTCTTGGACTGAGATTCCCATGTCACTGATCATCTCAACGATTTCTTCCAATCGATCGGCTTCTATGACACCTTCAGGAAGGTTTTCGTTCAATTCAGCATATGTGATGAAACCTTCATTCTTGCCTTTCTTAAGTAGCAATTGAAATGGCGATTCTTCCTCATCAGAAGAATCAATCGATTCATCTTCATCTTCAGAAAAAACAGACTCTAACTCTTCGAGATCAAGGCCTTCTTCATCTTCTATGTTATTTTTTTTCAATTCTTCTTCTTTGGTATTTTCTTCAGTCATAATTTTTATCGCCGCTTATAAAAATTGGTTGGGTATTATAGCCCTATTTATGATAATATTTCTCGATTTTTTGGATTACTTGTCAGTTCCTTAAGTCTTTTTTCATCTGTCTCATTCAAAGACTTACTCTTTGCTTTTTCAAGCAAGGTATTGAGCTCTTTTTTCAGATTCGCTTTTTTTAAGCTCAGAGCAATGTCATCAAATTCTTTTTCCAATTCTGAGGGATTGACCAAAATTTCTTCTATGGCTAGCTCTGCCAGAAATTTTCTCAATTTTTCATTCTCAAAATGTTGAATGATTGTTGCCACTTTTATGAATTGATTATCATGTACTAAATCTATGATTTCATTGAGAATATCTATACCTTTTAGATCTATGAACTTTAGGTCATCGTTTGGCGAGAGTTTGATTCCTAGACTTGGGTCATGTAACAAAATTTTAATGGCTTGATGTACGAGTGTGGGCCTTTTAGTCTTAGCACTCTTTTTTCTTTCTCTTGGTTTTTCTGCTTGAGCCGATCCAGTTGAAAAGTTACTTGTAGGCACTCCATAATGCTTGGCAATCTTTTCTACAACGAGGCCTTTATAGATTCCCTCCCTGATTTGACGAACCAGATGTATTGCTTTTTCAGCAGCATTTGCTTTACCAGTCAATGAGTCAATCTCAAAACTGCTATCACAAACCTCAATAATCATATCATCCAACGTGATGGATGCTTTCAGCATTCCTCTAAATCCATCAGCACCTTTTTCTCTGACAGCGGTGTCAGGATCACTTCCTTTGTCCAGCATGAGAAATTTCACACTTTTGTTTTGTCTGATTAATGGCAAACAGATCTCAAGCGCTCTGATTGCTGCTTTTCTTCCAGCATTATCGGCATCAAAACAAAATGTCAATTCATTGGCTTTTTGGAAAATGAGTTTAATGTGGCTTTCGGTTGTCGCAGTTCCCAGTGTTGCCAATGCATTCCCAATTCCATATTGCGAGAGTCCAATGACATCTGTGTACCCTTCCACAAGGATGACTTCTTTTGTGGTAGAGATTTGCTGCTTTCCTTCGAAGAGGCCATAAAGCAGGTAACCTTTCTTAAACAGTGCTGTCTCAGGTGAGTTTAAGTATTTGGGATCATCATCTTCATCGATGATCCTTCCTCCAAAACCAACGACATCGCCTCGATTGTCTCTGATTGGAAACATGACCCTGTTTCTAAATCGATCATAGTAACCACCTTTGTCTTTTTTGATAATCAGACCAGCTTCTACCATTAGATCAATGTGTTTTTCCGTTGACCCATATTTTTTTGTGAGGTCATCCCAAGAATTCTTTGAATAACCGATACAAAAATCTTTAGCAGTTTTACCATCAATCCCCCTATCTTTGAGATATTCAATTGCATTTTTTGAAGACTTCAGGTTTGACTGAAAATAATCTGAGACTTCATTAAGTAATGATTTTAGATTTGTTTGTTTTTTTGTGATTTTAATATCTTCACTGGACTTAGGGACTTCCATGCCCAGCATTTTTGCAAGTTCTTCGATAGCTTCGACAAAAGTGAGTTTCTCATAGTCCATCAAGAAGCCAAGGCTGGTTCCATGTGCGCCACATCCAAAGCAATGATAGAATCCTTTTTCTGGGCTGATTGTGAAGGAAGGTGTTTTTTCGTTATGAAAAGGGCAGCACGCTTTATATTCCTTACCGGCCTTTTTTATCTCAATGCGTTTCCCAATGATCTCAGTAATATCTGATCGATCGGTCAAATCATCTATGAATGTTTGTGGAATTCTTTCTACCATCGCATGAAAATAATAATTACCAGTGAGAAAAGTCTAACTAGTAAGTCTAAGTAGATTTGAAAAAAAAGTAAAAGGTCTATCTAATTGCTTTACTTTGAAATGATTTCACGGACCATCTGACTTGCCAGTTTCATATCAATTTTGGATCCAGCTTGATCTTTAAGTGCCGACATAACATTGCCCATTTCTTTCATGGTGATCTCGCCCATCTCACTTATGATTTTTTTAATCATCTCTTTCACTTCTTCCTCGCCCATTTTTTCAGGGAGATATGCCTTTAGGATTTCAGCTTCTTGACTCTCTTTTTCAAAAAGCTCGTTCCTGCCAGCTGCTTCGTATTGTTCTGCCGCTTCAAGCCTCTGCTGCATTTGCTTTTCAATGATGGAAATGATTTCGTCATCTGATAGGTCTGATCTTGTGTCGATTTCTTTTTGCTTTATTGCAGCAACCAACAATCTTAATGTAGACAGCTTCAGACGATCGCCAGCCTTCATGGCATCTTTGACGTGGTTTTGAATTTGGGTGATGAGTGTCAAAGTTTCTCAGTAGAGTCTTCTGGAACGATTATGCTCTCTGGTAACTCTCTTTCTTTCTCTTTTGACAGCCGCAGCTTTCTTTCGCTTCTTTTCTTGAGTTGGTTTCTCATAGAACTCTCTCTTGCGATACTCATTTACAATACCAGCTTTCTCGCAAGCCCTTTTAAAGCGTCTCAGCGCGTAATCGAAATACTCGTTATCTTTAACTTTTACTAATGGCAAAACTAATACCTTTCAGTTGAATTAAATAAATATATACTTAAACCCTTAATAGTCGGTGAAATATACAGATTAACCATTCAAAAAGCAAAGGAAATGAGCTCTGATTTAATATTGGGAATAGAGACCAGCTGCGACGAAACAGCAACTGCACTCTATGACTCTGAAAAAGGACTGATTGCACATCAGGTGTTCAGTCAAGTTGAGTTGCATCGTGATTATGGGGGCGTTGTTCCAGAGTTGGCATCCAGGGACCACATCAGCAAGTTATTGCCAATGATTGATCATTTGCTTAAAGAAACCGATAAGACAATCAATGATGTTGATGCAATTGCCTATACGGCTGGACCGGGTTTATCCGGTGCATTGCTTGTAGGGTCTGTTACAGCAAATGCACTTGCATTTTCACTCGGGATTCCAAGTATCCCTGTCCATCATATGGAAGCCCATCTACTTGCACCACTGTTAGAAAGCGGAACAACAAGAATGCCCTTTGTCGCTTTATTAGTGTCTGGTGGGCATACGCTTTTGGTCTATGTCAAAGGACGAGGAATGTATCAATTGGTTGGCCAAACGCTTGATGACGCTGCAGGCGAGGCTTTTGATAAAGCATCAAGTCTCCTGGGTCTAGGTTATCCAGGTGGACCAGCCATTGCGAAGAAAGCATTGTCAGGAAATGAGAACGTTTTTGAATTTCCCAGACCCATGATGGATCCAAAAGACAATCTTGATTTCAGTTTCAGTGGTTTGAAGACCTCTCTTCTATACACCGTCAATAAGCTCAAGGATCAAAAAGTGCTAGATGAGCAATGCATTGCAGATATAGCGAATGCTTATCAAGAGGCAATTGTTGATTGCTTGGTGGAGAAAAGCAGGAGAGCTGTCAGTCAAATGGATGTGAAGGATATTATTATCGCCGGTGGCGTTGGTGCGAATAGGAGACTTCGAGACGAGATGAATGAAGTCTTTGAAAAAGAGGGCATTAATGTAAGCTATCCTAGTATTGAGTTTTGTACAGATAATGCTGCGATGATCGCATTGACAGGGTGCTTTAGATATCAAGACGGAATCATGAATGACAACTATAAAATCAAGATCAATCCAAGATGGTCTATTGAGAATATATACACCACGGGGTCACTAGGTGGATAAAATTTTTCTTACAAAATTAGAAGTTGAGACGGTCATTGGTATTTGGGAATGGGAGAAAAGACTTCCACAAAAAGTAGTTTTTGACTTGGAGCTATCCACCGACATTAGAGT
>PBEI01000023.1 GCA_002718375.1 Gammaproteobacteria bacterium | reverse complement strand
TAAGAATATCGTAGCGACCCTTTCTGTGTTGTTCTCGGTTCGTTAATCCTTCGTAGGGTCGAGTTGGGACGTGGTTCATTAAAAAAACAACGGGTTCATCAAAGGTTTGAGGGTATTGATAGTCACCAATGCTCACAGGAAAATCTATATACATATTATTGAAAAATGAATTTGGACTAATTGCTCTGGAGATGCCTTTATTTGCGAACATATGCCAATTTTTCATTGCAACCTGAATCCAGACAAGGGGAACTTTAACATTGTATTTCAGTGCCTCTTTTTGCTTCTTGGGTAATTCAGGGCAAAGCTCAGGAATGATCCCATTGTAACAAGCCAAAATACATTTCTTCCCTGAAACTTTGTATAACTTTCCTTGATTAACATATATCACCTCAACGCCACCATTTACGTTCTTGACAGAAATGACTGTGCTTTCAAGGCGAATTTTTGTGTTCTGATCAGGCAAATCTAATTGTGAATAATCTGCTTTAGCAGTCACAATGTCTTCCATGGTGTTGCCGGATATTGCATTTGGAATCATTTTTCTAACAAGCAATCTTGCAATGGTTGCATTCCCATCCGGGAAATGAAAAATATATGGCTCATCAGAAACTTCGTTCTTGCTCATGAATCCTTCAATGGTTTCATCATATGTGGAAATATCGTACATTTCATTTTCAGGTTCCGTTGTACCCTCATCCTCAGTGAAGCCAAGGCCAGAAAAACCTGGAAGACCATCAGAGAAAGCGCCGAAAGCAGGAATAGATTCTGTTCCAACGCCCCAAAGTGACCATAACATGGTGTGAAAAAGGCCCACCACCTCATCGCCAACTTTGTGATACTTTCTTAGGTACTCTTCGTAGCTCATATTTTCTAAGTGATAAAACTTTTCCTCCAGAGTCATCTCAGGGAAAAAATCTGTCTTGTCTAAGAAGAGTCTTGCGAACTCATCCTTGGACTTGTCTGAGATTGGCATCTCTTTTACAACTTTTTTTATATTTTCTGGTTTTGTGTTTTTCTTATGATTTATGTCATACCTATAGTTGGGAACATTGCGGACGATTTTATTCTCACCGTAGGTTTCTTTATTAAAAAAGAACGAGGAAGTAAGTCCTCTATTTTTAAAATAATCAAAATCATAGGCAGTATAAAATTTCTGAAAATCAATCCCGAGGTCCGCCATCAACTTCTTTGATACCTCTTCATAATAACTCGGTGACTCTATAGACTGGCTTCCGCCATAAGTTAATATTTCTCTTCCATCGACTTGAAATTCATTGCGCTTTGCATGCCCGCCAAAGTCATCATGATTGTCGAGTATAAGTATGTCTTGATTTAAAGCAGTGCGCTCTTGATAAAAATATGCTGCTGACAAACCCGATATTCCTGCTCCTACAACAATTAAATCATTGCTCTCCCCAAGATCTATGATCTCTTCAAGAAAATTTCCTCCGGCCAATGCAAGCCTATGAGCATGATCAAAAGAACCAGGGTGATTGCCTCTGATCCCTGTTAACGCAGGTGGATACTTAAAAGGATCAATATTCTTTGCTTTCAAAAAATCAATCGGTGCAACTGATGCTGCTAAACCATAGCTGACACCGTTTATGAAATCCCTTCTTGTTATTGAAATTTTCTTCTTCATTGAGCTAGTCTATTCTGAAAACAGTGCTTCCCTCAAGCACTGTCTCAATGACTCTCACTTCACCAATTTCATTATGAGATATTTCGTAAAGATTTTTTTCAAGGATAATCAGGTCTGCGAACTTACCAACTTCAATGCTTCCAGTTAGATCGCCTTGGTGCATTACCTCTGCAGCATTTATTGTGTAGGCCTTCAACATTTCGGTTAGGTCCATCCTCTCCTTTTCATTCAATGTTCCTTCAACACGATTGATTGGATCTCGTCTTGTCACTGCTGTCTCTATTGCGATCAATGGATTCATTGTTGTAACAGCCCAATCACTTCCGCCAACAATTGTCCCGCCAGCATCATGAATACTCCTTATCGGATACATTCGATTCACTCTTTCAATTCCAAGTTCTGGAATATTTATCTCAGTAATCCACTCATCTGGAATAGCCCATGCCGCTTGAAAGTTAGCTGAGATATTCAGCTTTGAAAACCTTGGTATGTCATTCTCATGAATCAATTGAAGGTGAGAAATATGATGCTTATTATCTTTAATGCCATTGGTCTTGATTGCATGTTGGTAGGCATCAAGAACTGATCTTACTGCGCGATCTCCAATTGCATGGGTCATGACTTGTGTATCGTTTGCATCAAATCTTGCAATTGCATTGTTTAATTCATCTTGAGTGAAATATAACTGTCCGTAAGATCCAGAATCAAGATATGGCTCAAGAATCGCACCAGTTTGTCCCTCAAGTACCCCGTCTATAAATATCTTCACACAATTACTGTTAATTCTAGCGTGCTGAAACTCTGACCTTCTTTTATATATGTCTTCGAAGCCAGAAATTTCTTGAACATAATGCTGTCTTCCATACTCGATACAGGCAGTTATTCTCAGGTTTAACTCTCCTCTCTCTGCAAGATCTCTAAAGCTTATCAAGTATGCCTCATTCACAGCTGCATCAATCATGGATGTGATACCAAAACTACTTGCAACATTCTGAGCATACAAAAGACCATTTAAGCGAAGCTCTGGTGTCTCAGTTGGCAGTACATCAGCAATAAGATTCATTGCTGATGGCTCTCTTAGTGTGCCGCTTGGTTCTCCTGTGACTGGGTCTCTTTCTATGATCCCCTTAAAAGGATCTTTCGTTTCTTTATTGATGCCTGCCAATTCAAGTGCTTTTGTGTTCACCAATGCATTGTGTCCATCTGACATCTCAATATATATTGGGATATCTTTACTGACTTCATCGAACAGTGATTTATTCGGATTTGCAGCTGGAAACAATCCAGCATTTAATCCTGCTCCGATAACCCAACCTGAGTTTTTGACGTGATCTTCTTCTAAGCAGTCCCTAATCCTTTCTTGGATATCATTGATACTAAGCAAGTCAAAAAGGGAGCACTGTAAAAAATCCATTCCATTCCATATAGGATGAGCATGAGCATCATGAAAGGAAGGCATCATCATCTTCCCTTGAAGATTGATGATCTTAGTAAACTCATCTGCTTTCTCCAATACATCAGCCTGACTGCCTACCAGTTGAATGATACCCTCCTTAATCAGAATAGAGTCTGCAACGGTTAGCTTCTCGTCAAATGTATGAATGCTTCCGTTGATATAAGCTTTGCTATCCTCTGCTATAAGATCGGTAATACAAAGTGCTGCAAATAATAATACTGTTTGTTTTATAACTTTATTTTTGTTAAACATTAATTATTTACCCGTTTTAATATTGATCCATTGTCTGGTCATCATACGATCGACTCTCGGGTTTGCTATCTCTGCGATGAAGAGCTTATTCAGTGTCTGCTTATCAGGATAGACTGCTTTATTATTCAGGATATCTTTTGAGATGAATTTTTTAGACTTGGGAATTGCATTTGGAAATTTAACCTTATTTGAAATCATAGCCATAACCTCAGGTTGGAGAATGAAATCAAGGAATAAGTGAGCATTCTCAGCGTTTGGAGCATCGTTTGGTATAGACATCATGTCCACCCACATCTGAGCACCCTCAAGTGGAATCTCGTATTCAATATTTATGCCATTGTTAACCTCTCTTGCTCTATCGCCAGCTTGCAAAATGTCCCCGCTCCATCCAAACACAAGACATATTTCCCCATTAGCAAGATCATTTATATATTTTGAAGAGTGAAAATATCTAATATATGGCCTGATGTTTTTTAAAAGCTCATAAGCCTCGCCTTTGTAATCTGATGGATCTTTTGTATTGGGATCTTTTCCAATATAAAAAAGCGCTGCCTTAAAAACCTCACTTGGTGCGTCAAGAAAAGCGATGCCGCATTGTTCAAAATTCTTTATCAAATCTGGTTTAAATAAAATATCAAAAGTATTCATCTTAAAACCTTCACCCATGATTTCATCTATGGCTGCACGATTGTACCCAATGCCTGTGGTTCCCCATAAGTATGGAATGGCATATTTATTCTCTGGATCCATCGAACTCAACAACTCCATCATAATTGGATCCAAGTTATTGAAATTAGGTATAGCCGTTTTATCCAATTCTAGGTGAATGTCTGCCCTGATCTGTCTGCCAAGATATTCAATGCTTGGTGAAACAATGTCATATCCCGTTGAACCAGCAAGGAGCTTTCCTTCAAGCACCTCGTTGCTATCGAAAACATCGTAGATGACTTTAATTCCTGTTGACTCCTCAAATTGATCAATGACAGATTGGTCAATATAGTCTGACCAGTTGTAGACTCTTACCTCTTCAGCATGGAGTAGAAATGATAGAAAAAAGAATGTCGAGATGATTGTCCAACTTTTTTTCAAAACCGATCTCTCAGAGCGTAATAAAGCATGCCAAGATAAAATCCAGGCCATCGCAGTAGCGTTCCTCCTGGAAAAGTGGGGATTTTAATTTTGGAGAAAATATCAAGGTTGGACACTGAGCCATCAATTGCCTCAGCAAGGACTGTGCCTGCGAGGCTTGCCATTGCTATCCCATGGCCTGAATACCCATGAGCAAAATATACATTGGTGTGCAATCTGCCAACATGCGGCATTCGATTTACCGTCACTCCAATTGTTCCACCCCAAGCATAGTCAATTCTTTTATCATGTAGATGTGGGTAAACATCCAGCATTGTTTTTCTTACATACGATTTCAAATCATTTGGAAAATTTCTTGCATAGCTCTCTCCTCCGCCAAACAAGAGTCTTTTGTCTTGAGACATACGAAAATAGTGCACGTGAAACTTATTGTCGTGTACACAAACATCATCCCTGTTTATATATCTCACTTCCTCTTCACTCATTGGCTCAGTGGCAAGGATAAAATTATTTATTGGCATTATCTTAACGGCCAACTTGTTTTCTAGGTTATCCAGGTATCCATTGCAAGCAAGAACAACATGTTCGGCTTTGACCTCACCCTGATTGGTCTTAACAATGCAAGGGGAGCCATTTGAATACGATGTTACTCTAGAATTTTCATAAATTTTGACGCCGGAATCCTCTGCTGCCTTTGCAAGCCCAAGTGCATAATTGAGCGGATGAAGATGCGCTCCACCCATGTCCAGAGACCCGCCTCCATCAAAGTATGGGCTGTGAAACATTTCTCTCACCTCTTCGGGGGTCATGTAACGAACCAAATCATAACCATAATCTGAGTTTAGTTTTTCTACATATTCTTTATGATGATGATCATCGCCCCTGTCATTGGAAACACTTGCATTACCTGCCTTCAAGTCACAGTCAATTTCATGTTTTTCAATTCTGGTCTTTACGATGCTTTTTCCATATTCTGAGAGCTGCCAAAGCTCATTGGCCAGTTGCTTGCCGTAATCTTTTTCCAATTCATGAATCTTTTTGTTATGGCCGCTTCCAACCTGCCCTCCGTTTCGCCCTGAGGCCCCCCATGCCAATTTGTTGGCTTCCAAAATTGTGACATCGTATCCTCTTTCAGAAAGGTTTAATGCGGTTAAAAGTCCTGTGTAGCCTGCGCCTATGACACATATATCTGTGGCGTGCGAACCATTTAATGAGGGTCTTTCTTTGAGATTGTTTGCAGTGTGGTAGTAATAAGACTCTGGATAATCTATGGATTCTCTCATGTCAGTCGACTATAGCTTTTGGATAACTTCTTGCGTCTCATCTAAGGCAGTTCTTGCCTTATCTACAAGCTCATCAACTTGCTCATGATTGATCACCAAGGGTGGCGCAATGATCATGCTGTCGCCAACGGCCCTCATGACCAACCCGTTTTTTATCGAAATATCTCTACACAATGATCCCGCATTGAAATCACTGGGGAATCTGGATCGTTTTAACTTATCATTAGTGAGTTCAATTGCTCCCATTAACCCTTTTATCCTAGCCTCTCCAACTATTGGATGATCTCCTAGAGACAACCATTTATCCCTTAAATAGGGTGCAATCGAGTGTTTTACACTGTCCAAGATATTTTCTTTCTTGATGAGCTCAATATTCTTGAGAGCCACAGCACAAGCTGCTGGATGTCCTGAATACGTGAAGCCATGAGCAAACTCACCGCCTTCCTCGATTATGGTTCCTGCTACCCGATCGCTGACTAAAACACCACCCAGTGGCAAGTATCCTGAAGTGACACCTTTAGCAAATGGAATCATATCTGGTTTGATCTCATAGAAAGTTGATCCAAACCACTCTCCAAGTCTCCCAAATCCTGTGATGACTTCATCGGCAATCAATAGAATTCCATAGTGATCACATATTCTTTGAATCTCTGGCCAGTAGCTATCTGGCGGAATAATCACGCCACCAGCACCTTGAATGGGCTCTGCAATAAATGCACCTACATTCTCTACTCCGTGATGCTCAATTGCTCTTTCAAGATCTCTTGCTGCATTTATGCCAAATTCATCAGGATCAAGATCTCCTCCTTCTCCATACCAATATGGTTGTTTGATATGATCGATTCCTGGAATAGGCAAACCACCTTGTTGATGCATTCCAGTCATCCCCCCTAAACTTGCTCCAGCTACTGTGCTGCCGTGATATGC
The DNA here is from genome assembly GCA_002718375.1 of Gammaproteobacteria bacterium. The sequence continues at coordinate 9,034 of PBEI01000023.1, read as the reverse complement.
ATTATTTCTTGCGATGATAATTTGCTTGTTTGGATGACCCAGAAGACTCCAGTAATATCTAACCATCCTTAAGACGGTATCATTTGATTCGGAGCCAGACCCAGTAAAGAAAACATGATTCAAATGATCTGGTGCAACTTCTCCAATGACTCTGCTGAGTTCAATCGCAGGGGGATGCGTGCATTGAAAGAAATTATTGTAATAGGGTAACTCCTGCATTTGCTCATAAGCAGCTTGAGAAAGCTCATCTCTCCAATAACCTAAATTGACACACCAAAGGCCTGACATGCCATCGAGTATTTGATTGCCTTCTGCATCCCAAATATAAACTCCGTCACCTTTTGTGATTACTCTGGTGCCCTTTTCTGCCAGTTCACCATGATCAGTGAACGGATGAAGATGATGGTCGCTATCAAGCTTTTGCCAGTTTTTTAATTCTTTATGCATATCTAAACACTCAATAGAAGGTTTTCTCTTTCCCAGGGGCTGATTACCTGAAAGTACTCATTATACTCATCCTCTTTCATTGCAACATAAATTTGCAAAAATCTATTGCCCATCAATGCGGGCATCGACTCACTGTCTCTCAAAACATCAATGGCGGTTGAAAGATTCTTTGGTAAATTAAATTGCATATTAGAAGCATTTGAATCTTCGGGTGCAGTTGGTTGCAGTGATTTCTGTATGCCCAAGTAGCCACAAGCAAGAGAAGAAGCAATCGATAAATATGGATTTACATCTGCTCCACCAATTCTGAACTCAACTCTTTTATTCTCGGGTGATGAGGTGGGAACCCTCAGTCCAGTGGTTCGATTGTCATAGCCCCAGCAGAGATTGATTGGTGCATTTTGGAACCGTTGAAATCTTCGATATGAATTCACATATGGAGCATTGAATAAAATTGATTCAGAGGTGAACTGCTGCAAGCCGGCTATAAAACCTTTGAATGTTTCTGTCTCTTTATTTGAGTTTGAAAATACATTTTCTCCAGACTCATTATCAACCAATGAAATATGCCAATGCATTGCACTCCCTGGCTGGTCTTCCAGAGGCTTTGCTAAGAAAGTTGCATATATCCCATGCTGCATTGCAGCTTCTCTGATGAGTCTTTTAAAGATCATCACCTGATCGCAAATCTTTAATGGATCATCGTGCTCAAAATTGATCTCCAGTTGGGCCGTTCCCATCTCATGCTCTAAAGTATCAATCTTAATGTTCATGGCATCTGAATATGAGTGAATCTGATCGATGATTGGCTCAAATTCGTCTAATGCATCTAAGCTGAAAGGTCTTCTAACAGTCTCTTGCCGCCCTGATCGACCGATTGGGGTTTCAAGAGCTTGATTGGGGTCNGTNTTTCTCTGNACAAGNTAAAACTCNANNTCNGGNGCNACAANGGGNNTNATNCCCANNTCATGCATANANCTGAAGNATNTTTTTNANNACNTGTCTNGGAGANATATCNACATTNGANCCNTCTTCATANNANCAATCATTNANTACNGTNGCTGTNGGATCTTTCATCCAAGGCAGTATTTTTAAAGTGTCTAGATCAGGCCTGATTAATATGTCTCTATCGGCAGGATTGATATAGCCATCGGGAAGAAATTTTCCGGTCACCGATTGGGTAAATACGGATTCTGGAAGCCTGATCACTGAGCCTGAAGTAAATTTATGAATTGGTATGAGTTTCCCTCTCGCGGTTCCTGCCATATCAGGAACAATGGTTTCTATTTCCTGAATATTATTTTCAATCAGCCATTTATTTATTGCTTTATCCTCCATTTTTTTCTGCATATTCCCTGCAAGCTGATCCGAATGCTTCAAATATCTTCATTGATATAAGGCTACTCTCTGGTTTCCATTCGGGGTGCCACTGAACAGATAAGTTAAAACCAGCTGCATCTTTTACCGTGAATGCTTCAATCAAACCTTCATGTGAAGTGGCTTCAATATTTAAACCTTGACCAAGTTCCTTGACACCTTGTGTATGAAGCGAATTGACATTGGCTTCACTTAGTTCGGTTAAGCGGCTCAAGTATCCGCCACTCTCAAACGAAACAGTGTGGCTGATGCCATACTGATCCTCAACGGATGCATCTCTGTCAAAGTCATGGCCTTGATGATCTGACTCTACCTCAAGGTTCTGAAATAATGTGCCGCCGAAAATGACATTCATCTCTTGAAACCCTCTACAAATTGCCAATATGGGCATTTGCATATCAATAATCTTTTTTACTACATTGAAAACGTATTCATCTCGGTCTGTGTCTATCAGCATCTTTGAATCTTTCATAGAGTCTTTATAACGATGGGGATGGACATTCGATAAGCTGCCAGTAAGTAAAAATCCATCCAGACGATTTAAAATTGGCATCATGGATGTCAAGTCATCGCTGGGAATGAGAACAGATGTGACATTTGAGAATTCATGCATGGCCTTTATGTATTTTTCACCCACAACATGAAAAGGATGTCGTTCAATTTCCTTGCGACAGCAAACGATACCTATAAGTGGTTTTTTAATATCAGACATACGGTTTTTTTAAAAGTATTTAGTACTGATTGTACTAATTATGAGGTCTTTTAAGTAAGTCTTAATTTAAATCTAAGCTTGTATTTTCCCTCACGTATGTCATTGACAAAGCAAATAAGTGCTGGGACAAAGACAAGAACCAGATAAGGTACGAAAAGCATTCCAAAAATAAATGTAATCGCGAGAGGCTGGATGAGCCTTGCCTGAAGACTTCCCTCAAAAATTATTGGTGTCAAACCAACAATAGTGGTTATTGTGGTTATAAGAACTGGCCTGAATCTCTCTCTAATGGCCTCGTTGATTGCACGAATTAGAATATACCCGTCGCTTTGAAATTCTTTAATTGCTCTTACAAGAATGATTGAGTCATTGACCAATACGCCTGTCAGTCCAAAGAAAGCCAGCAGGCTAAACATACTTAAGTTAAAACCCAAAACAAGGTGGCCCAATATAGCTCCGATTAATCCAAACGGAACAACTGCCAAGATAAGAAAAGGGGTTGTGTAGCTGGAGAATACCCAAGCAAGAATGATAAATATGGAGGCAAATGTAATGATCAGGGCCAATCTCAAACCAGAAAATGCTTCTGCTTGCTCAAGTGCTTTTCCATCATATTCTAATCGAACTCCATAATCTCTCTCAATACGAGGTTCAATATNGGATCTAACAGACTGTAGAACAATATTGGTTGTTGTAATGGTTGGGTCAACGTCACCCGTAACAGCAACTTGTCTCACCCCATCTTTCTTTCTTATTTTAGTAAAACCAAGTCTTTTCTTCAGGTTTACTACTTCTGAAAGAACAACGCTTCCTCCATCAGGAGCAGTTAAATAAATGTCTCTGATTGTTTGATTCTCAGTCTCGTCTCCTGGCAGCTTCACCCTGACAATCACTTCTTCTGTATCTTGAGAAAAACGTTGTGCAACGGAACCTGAGAATGAATTTCTAACTTGTCTTGCGACCTCTTCTGCAGTGAAGCCTATTGCCTCTCCTTCTGGCTTAATTTCCAAAAGTATTTCTTCTTTGCCATATGGTAAATCATCTTCTAGTGCTATGAGCCCAGGCAGTACTCTCATCTCATTTCTCAATGCAAGCGCTGCTTTTTTCATTTGAGAAAGATTNTCTCCAATNACACGGATATCAATATCNCTNCCAGGNGGNCCTCCAACNGAGTCCTCAAAAATNACAAAGTTCTCAATACCAGACATNAAGCGAGTTTCAGCTTCCCANGCTTCAATGAATTCTCGGTTTCTTATAAGCCTTACATCACCAGAAACAAGTTCAGCCACGAATGATCCAATGTGCCCTCCAGATACATCACTAGAAAAGGATCCTTTTCCTGTATAACTGACTCCAATATTGCCAACGCCATAGTTGACGAGACTCCCTTTCTGACCAGTTAATTTTTCTTCTACAGAATAAAGCGCTCTTCCAATCTCATTGACCATCTCTTCTGTTCTTTCTTCAGATGTGCCTGGTGAAAAAGAGAAATTCGCAAGCAAAATATCACTCTCAGGAGTATCAAAAAACTCAAAGTTCACCCTGCCTGTTGATAATAATGTGAGAGAGACCAACAACATACAAATTGTAGCTGTAATTGTGAAGCCCTTTTTTGTATAGGTCTTTTCGATAATCGGCAGGACCCTATCGTCTCTGAATCGGTTGAAATATACATCAAATTTTCTTGGCTTATTTTCACCTTCAGAGACCTTTTTTAGTGATGAACGAAGGTGATGTGGAAGAATTAAAAAACACTCAATCAGGCTTGCTATTATGACCAGTGACAATGTAATTGGAACCGCTGAAATTATGTTTCCAACATCGTTTTGTATCAGCAAAATAGGAAGGAACGCGGCCACAGTGGTCAGCATTGCAGCAAGAACAGGAGGGAACATTCTTTGTGCACCAAGTCGAGCTGCCTCTTTATAATTCATGCCTCTTCGATGAAGAGTGGTTGTATGTTCAGAAACTACTATCGCATCATCTACTACAATCCCTATGCCCATGATCAAAGCAAACATGCTGATCATATCCAGAGATAAGCCCATTTGACTCATTGCACCCAGTGCTGCCAAGAATGCGACTGGTATCCCTGCAGCAACCCAAATTGCGACACGACCATTGAGGAAAACAAATAACACCAGAAGAACAAGTATCAATCCTGTCCCTCCATTCTCAAGCAACATGTTAATTCTTTGCCTAACTTGATCTGAGAAAACATCGTAAACAACAATCTCTAGTGAAGCTGGATAAAGACCAGCAACTTGGGTCATATATTTTTCTACTGCCTGTTGCGATACAAGAGAGTCTGCGCCTCTAGTCCGATATACTTTAAGGCCAATTGAAGGGCCTTCTGTATTTACCCTATAGCTGGAGTTGACTCTGAAAGTTTCATAAACATTTGCGATATCACTGAGGTAAACTTTTTCTCCCGAGGCTTTTGAAACTACTTCAATATCTCTAAGTTCATTTGGACTTCTTGCTAGACGATCACTTCTTATTTGTCTTGATACGCCTCCACTGTTTATGCTGCCTGACGGAAGGTCTATGCTTGATGATGCAAGCTCAGATGAGACTTGAGCGAGAGTAAGATCTAGTTCTCTCAGATTATCTGATGATATTTCCACCCATATTTCGCTGTCTCTCGCACCCTGAAACTCGACATTAGCAAGACCTCGACTTATGAGATCATCTCGGATTTGTCTGGCATAAAATTTAAGAGTCTTTTCGGAGAATGGTCCTGAAATATCTATTGCGCATACTTCATCTCTTTGTAGAACCTGAGTGACAATTGGCTTCTCTATGTCCTGAGGGAATGTTGTAATTCTAGAAACAGCAGACTGAACATCGGTCAAAGCTTTGGTCATGCTGACGCTTTCTTTAAATGAAATATACATTTTAGCCCTGCCCTCAAAGGCAGTTGAATTGACTTCTTTGACGCCGTTTATAAATCTTACTTCAGGCTCAACTGCATTAATGATATTGCTCTCAATATCTTCAGCACTTGCCCCCTGCCATTCAACATCAACACTAATCAGCTCGAGTCCAAAATCAGGCATAAGCTGTCTTTTGAGCTGCGTAATCCCAAACATACCATAGAGAATGAGTATGGCCATGAGTAAGTTTGCTGCCACTTTATGGCGACTAAAGAATGCAATGATTCCTCTGTTTGGAGCCATTGTATCTCTTGGATTAATAGGTCTATTTTTTTGACTGTAATTTTTAAAAACCATCAGAGAATATCCACTTTAACCCCTTCACCGGCTTCTCTGAGTTGGTTTGTTACGATTAGGTCTCCATTTTGGATCATTAGCTCCTCTGCCGGTTGAATTAGAACATTTGACTTATCATATCCAGAAATCACTATGACAGCTTTCTTTAACCTTTGATCCTTAATTATGTATATGTATTCATCTTCGTAAACTGCTGTTTCAGGAATACTTATCACTGATTTATAAGTTTTATCTGGCATTCTCAAGCGGACGAATGCCCCTGGTCTAAGTGGTGTTTCTTGATCATTATCCAGTTCAATATTTGCAAATATATTCACTCCACCCGTATTGGATGTAATTTCAGCTCCTACTCTAGAGATATAGGCGTCGAATATTAAATCTCTCTGGCCAACAGTCCATTTCATCTCTATGGCTCTTCCTACAATTGCGCTTTCATCTTCAAGCAATCTTCCATATTGAGCCTTGGATATAGAAAATCGAACCTCCATGTTTTTGATATCGATAATCTCCCCAATTTTGTCATTAAAGGTGCTTACTTGCTTACCCAGAGTTGCTTGAACATCATTTATGACTCCATCGAATGGTGCAAATAACTCGGTATCCCTCAGGTCCTTTTCCGACTCAGATAAAACGAGTTCTTGTTGAGTCTTCTCCAGTAAGGCGTTGTCTCTAAATTGTTCAGAGATTGATCCTTGCTTAAATAATTCGTCTGCTCTCTCAAAGTCTCTGTTCATCACCTCAAGTTTCGCAGTTTCTTCTATCACTGAATTTCTGTATTCAAAGTCATCAATTTTAAGTAAAAGCTCGCCCTTTTTTACAACAGCGCCTTCTTTAAAGTTTTCTCCAACTTCTATGACCTGTCCGCCAACAAGAGCTCGGAGCTCACTTCTTCTAGATGTAATCACTTCACCAAAAAGAGCTAGCGTTGGATTAATATCATCGTACTGAGCCTCGATAACTGATACAGGCCATGATTTTTCTTCAATGACTAGCATCACTGGCTCATCTTTTGTGGCCCTTAAGAGCGATATGATGAAAAACGTCCCGACAAGCAGGAGCACAATGGGATTCACCCTCTTAATCTTATTTATATATTCTTTCATGAGTTGACTCAGGGATGGGTTTCGTTGGTTCGAACCCATCGGATTCTTTTAAGAATTATTCTAATTCTCGAATGCTAATAGAATTAGCGGTTTGAGAGGATAGACGTTACAAAAAGTTACATCAAATCATGATGAAATTATCATGAATTTAGCATGGCACTCTGCGATAACCTTTCCTTCATTTTTTGTTTTCATCAAGCCATACATCATGGCCATTCTTGATTTAGTTTTTAAATGATGGCCCTCGAGCAAAACTGTTTCTCCTGTATGCAGGGAATTTTTATAGCGAAGATCGCATTTTGCTGTCTGTGCAGGCTTACCTTTCAAAAACAACCAATTTGCCATTACGTCATCGAGCAAACTAAAGATAATGCCACCATGTGTCGTATCTTGAAACCCCACATGGCTTTCTCCTGGTGTAAACTCTGCTCTGCATATATCGTCTTGATCTATATAAAAATCTATCTTTAATCCGATTGGATTCTCTGGGCCACAAACAAAACAATTGTTTGCGCTTAACTCTTTCATGCTCATATCAAATCAAATCTTCTAGAATTATTATGGCTATTTATCAGTCCAGCAGTAGTTCCAGAAAAATGGGCTGCTAATACGACTGTATTTGTATCGGTTAAATTATCTACGATCTTCATTCGAGTCTGATTGGATAGATCTTTGTCATCACAGAAAACTGTGGATAGCGATGGACAAGTAACCTGAATCGGATTATGAAGAATATCCCCTGTGAACATGCCTTTCTTATCATTGGAATCTATCTCTAGACAATAATGTCCGGGACTGTGTCCGGGAGTTTTAATAAGATTTATTTCTCTACCTAAGTCCGTTGAATCATCAATCATCATGGCTTGTCCTGACTCCATTATCGGCAATATGCTATCTTGATATACAAGCTTTGTATATTCATCAAAAGGACTGTTGCTTTCTTTCTTCATATTTTCAAGGTCTTTATCAGAAAAAAGATACTTTGCATTAGGAAATGTTGGCACCCAGTTCCCGTTCTCTAGTCTGGTATTCCAACCCACATGATCAGCATGCAAATGTGTACACATTACAATGTCAATAGACTCTGTTGATAGCCCAAATGATTCTAGATTTTGAATATAGTCGCTATTTCTATTATTCCAATGGCTAAGAATCCCCTCATTTTGCTTGTATATTGGCCCTTGACCGACTCTATGCTTATCATTACCAATACAAGTATCTATTAATATATTCAGGTTTTTTGTTCGAATTAGATATGAGTGCATACTCAATAGAATCATCTTACTCACTGGCTCATAAAATGGATGCATCCATTCTATATTTTGATTAAATAGCTCCATGTCTATATCTGGAAATGCATTTAACGCAGGAAAGCGTTCAATTCCATCTATAACTTTATCTACAGAGACATCACCGAAATAAAGGGTCTTCATTCAGAATATTTTAATAGAAATGTTTGTAGGTTTTATTTTATCTGAAGAAGATTCTGAAGATTTGTTTAAACCAATCCTTTCGTCTTTTACAAACAAGGCAGAATATTAATGCCGCAAAACCAGCTAGTATTCCATCCATGCCAGCCGAGTTAGCAAAAGATTCAACATTGTTTCTCACTGGTTGAATCCACGCAATGGATTTATTGTCGTTTAGTTGACTCTCAAAATTATCTATTTTTTTGAGTTCTGCATTTATTGATGCTTCAAGATCAGAAATGCTTTGTTGCAGATTATTGCTTCTCAAATTCGCTCTTTCAAGATTACTAGTGGCTAAGTCAATTTCTCTCGCTAATACTTCTAGTTCTTCTATTTCTATTTCAGGATCAAGGCCGGATATCCTTGCATTCAATCGATTAATAGTGATTTGAATAGAATCGATAGTATCTTGATTATCAGAATATGCTGAGACTACATCTTTTAATTCCAATTGATTAAAGGATACTAGTTCTTTAGATATTTCTAATGGGCCTGTAGCAATTTCCTTTGGCGTTATGAATGCCAGAAATGTAAATATGGAAGCGAACAGGATAGTTAAATCTGTAACTTTAATCAGACTATCTTTGAATGAATTGAGCATATTTCTTATTTGAGAAGAAAAAGGGCTCTTTTGCAAGAGCCCTTTTCTATTGCTTTTAAAATTTTAAAAACTTAAAAAGCTTGTTTCTCATT
>PBEI01000022.1 GCA_002718375.1 Gammaproteobacteria bacterium | reverse complement strand
AATTTAAAAATTTCGTCTTCATCCATCAACATTTTTCGATCTAGATGAATTGCTCTATATACTTCTGTATGCATCACATCTAAATTCCCCAATGATTCAGCTGTGTAGTAAATTCTTGCGTGCATTTTATAAGCATCATTAAAGATCACAGGCATTTTCACAACATCGACATAGTCTGCCTTGGAACGATCAAACTGATCAAGATAAGGCTCAAAATTAAAACAGTGATTGCAAGAATACGCAAAGACCTCAAGAACCTCTACTCTGTTGTCTTCTGCAACAACCTTTTCAGCTAAACCAAGGCTTTTATAATGACGGCCTTCTTCATAAATCATGTGATCATCAGCAAACGCTGCTATGAAGAAAAGTGTTGAGGCCAAAATAAGATGGGCTTTTGTTTTTTTGAAATTTTGAATCATGGTCTATCTACCGAGTGCTTGAATGTATTCTGCGACCGCATTCATTTCCCTTTCAGTCATTCTCGGTGCAATCGATTGCATCATATTATTGATTCCTGCTTCTCGATTACCATTTGAATACTCTTTCAGGGCAATCACCGTATATGATGCATGCTGACCAGCAAGCACAGGATATCCTGCGCCTGGATTTCCCTTGCCATTGGGTCCATGACAAGCAATACAGGCTGCAACACCATTTGAGGTTCCTCCCCTGTATATACTTTCTCCCTCTTTTGCCAATTCTTCATCATAGGTCAGTTGAGCAGCCTTCTGAGAATGATAATATGCCGCAAGATCTTCAATGTCTTGATCACTCAAGCTCATGGCCAGAGGGTACATGATTGCATTTTTTCTCATCTGATTCTTATATGCCTTGATTGACTGGATAAGATATTTCTCATGTTGCCCGGCCAAGCTTGGCCAATCAGGGTTGGTGCTATTGCCATCTTGCCCATGGCATGCAGCACATACCGCTGATTTTGCTTTACCAGCCTCAGGATCACCCTTTGCGATCAATGAAGGTGGAGACATCAATATTATTAATAAGAAACAAAAAATTGATGAAAATTTAGCCAAGCTTTCTTTCATTTCCCTCTCTAAAACTCTAGTATTCATTACTGACGGCCATTATCCCTTTTAAATCTTGTAATTGAAAGTTTGAATTATATAGATAATGTGAATTTATTCGAAATGAATTTTAATAGAACAAAATTTATGCAAAGTGCTTCCAATATCACTGAATCTCCAGATGATACTGGGTCTGAGGTTGCCTTTGTTGGTCGATCCAATTCGGGTAAATCGTCTGCAATCAATGTGATTGTAAACCAGAAAAATCTAGCTCGAATCAGTAAAACACCTGGTAGAACTCAACTTATCAATTTTTTCGAGGTTGATAAGCAACATCGTCTTGTGGATCTACCTGGATACGGATATGCAAAAACTTCTAAAAAACAACAGAAGGAATGGGGGTTCATGATCAGTGAATATCTGAAATATAGACAGGCCCTTAAGGGCATAATACTTATCATTGATATTCGCAGAGGGCTAATGGAGTTGGATCATGCTTTCCTGGATTTCTACCTTCCTCTCAATAAACCACTTCATGTTCTCTTAACAAAGTCAGACAAACTCAAAAAGCAAGCACGTAAAAAGTCATTCGATTCTGTTCAATCCATCGTTGGATCGGTTGCGAGCGTTCAGTTGTTTTCTTCATTGAAACAATCTGGCACAGAAGAAGCCAAGGGTAAGATTTTAGAATTGCTTGAATCTTAAATCAGTGGGCCTCATCCCAATTATTTCCAATATCAGCATCAACCTTTAAATCGACATCAAGCTTAAAGATGTCTGCCATAATATTTACTGTAAGATCAGACAATTCGTCTAATTGATTCTCATTCACTTCGATCACAAGCTCATCATGTACCTGCATGATGATTTTTGCATCAAGGGATTCATTTCTGATTTTACTATGTAAGTCAGTCATCGCCATTTTTATCAAATCGGCTGCTGTACCCTGCATTGGTGCATTGATTGCACTCCGCTCAGCATATTGTCTTCTCTGATAGTTGGATGATTCAATATCTGCCAAATAAAGTCTTCGGCCCAATACGGTCTCTACATAGCCATTTTGCTTTGCACTGAATTTTGTCTCATCCATATAGTTTTTAACACCCGGATATCTCTCAAAATATTGCTCTATGTAGTTTTGTGCTTCTGCTCTTGTGATCTGCAATTGCTTTGATAATCCAAATGCTGACATGCCATAGATCAGACCAAAGTTTATTGCTTTTGCTGAACGCCTTTGATTGGGTGTCACATCATCAATATTTATGGAAAATATCTCTGCAGCTGTTGCCTGATGGATGTCCTGGCCTTTTGCGAAAGCATCCATTAAGCCTTGATCTCTCGAAAGATGAGCCATGATCCTGAGTTCGATTTGTGAATAATCTGCAGCCAAAATCTTATATCCCTCAGGCGCAATGAATGCTTCTCTTATTCTTCGACCCTCTTCCGATCTGATAGGGATATTTTGTAGATTGGGATCTGAGGATGACAGCCTCCCAGTAGCAGTCACAGCTTGATGATATGAAGTGTGTACTCTGCCTGTATTGGAATTGATCATTTTAGGTAATTTGTCAGTATAGGTGGATTTCAGCTTTGAAATCGCACGATAACTGAGAATATCGTGAACGATTGGGAAATCCATTGAAAGTTCCTGAAGCACAGCTTCTGAAGTTGAGGGTTGGCCTTTTGGTGTTTTTTTAATCACAGGTAAGCCGAGCTTTTCATAGAGAATTTCTTGAAGTTGCTTCGGTGAGCCGAGATTAAAGTCCTCACCTGCATTTTTTTGAACTTTGCTTTCCAGTTTCAGAATCTTGGTCTCAAGCTCTTTGCTTTGTTGACTCAGTTTTTCTGAATCAATCAAAACACCGTTTCTTTCAATATCGCCCAGTGTATAAATCAGTGGGCCCTCAATCTCAGAATAGAGTTTTGCCAATTTTGCTTCCTTTTGAACCATCGGCTCAATATGCTCATAGAGCTTCAGAGAAATGTCTGCGTCTTCAGACGCATAATCAGATGCCACGTCTATAGATACCTCTGAGAAAGGAATTTGTTTTGCACCTTTACCAGCAACATCTTCATAAGAAGTGGGGTTTATATTCAAGTATCTCTTTGAAACAGCATCTAAATTATGTCGTGTGATGGTGCTGTTATTCACATAAGAAAAAAGCATTGTATCCAAAAGTGTTCCTTTCAAATCAATGCCTGCATTTTGAAGGATGTGCCGGTCATATTTCAGGTTATGTCCAATCTTTGGAATTTCATCTGATTCCAAGAAGGGTTTTAAAGCTTCCAATACAAAATCCTGCTCCAGCTGTTTTTCTGCGTCTTCATAGTTGTGATTGATTGGTATATAAAAAGCCTCGTTTGGTTTCAATGCAATTGAAATGCCCACCAATTCTGCAAACATATAATCTAAGCTTGTTGTTTCTGTATCAAATGAAACATAGTCAGCCTGATTGATCAAACCCATCAATTCATCCAACTCTTTCTCTGTTCTTATCGTTTGATAGTTTTTATCAGCAGCTGATTCTTTTTTTGATGGCTCGATTTCAAATTGCTTGATCAGTCCATGCAAACCCAAATCACTGAGTTGCTCATACAAAAGTCCNTCATTTGATTCNCCTATGGTTAAATCTGAGATGTTTGAATCCATTTNGACATCACATTTTATGGTGACCAAGGTCTTGAATAAATCGAGCCGATCTAAAGCTGNATTGAGATTCTCGCCAATCTTGCCTTTGATTTGATCAGCGTTTTGAATCACNCCGTCTAAAGATCCATACTCATTAATCCACTTGATCGCTGTCTTGGGACCCACCTTCTCTACGCCAGGAATGTTGTCAGATGTGTCGCCTGCCAGTGTCAGATAATCAATAAATCGATCGGGTTGAATACCAAACTTTTCCTTGACCTCTCCAGGACCCATTCTGAGGTCCTTCATCGTATCAATGAGATGAATATTTTCTGTGACCAACTGCGCCATATCCTTATCCCCNGTTGCNATCANTGTTTTGATGCCTTTCTTATCGGCTTCTANNGCAAGGGTTCCAATCACATCATCNGCCTCAACTCCATCAACTGCAATGAGCGGTAATCCAAGATTNATGATGAGTTGATGCAGTGGCTCAATCTGAGCGATTAAGTCTTCNGGGGTTTTTTGTCTATTTGCTTTGTAATCAGGAAAAATATCATGTCTAAAAGTTTTGGCCGGTGTGTCAAANANGACNGAAAGATAGTCTGGNCTTTCNGATNTTATCAGCTTTTGGAGCATATTCAGAACACCATAGATCGCTCCAGTTGGTCTCCCATCTGATGATCTCAGATCAGGGAGCGCATGGAATGCTCTATACAAATAGGAGGAACCATCTACCAGTAATAATTTTTCTTTACTCATCCGATTTCAATGAGTGTTCTAGAGTATCAATCCCGAGGTCTTCCTTTTGNTCTGGCAAATAAAGCTCTCCTGTTTGTCCACATGAGATGAGAGAGACAATCAGTGTGAAAATAAAAATTCTGGAAAGTAGATTCTTCCTTTGCATATTGATCAATCATACAGTCTAATTGGTTTGATAGAAAGCTGCGAAAATGATGATGAAAGAATTTACCTGGGAAAACTCAAAAGATGAATTTGNGTCAAAAAATCTGATTGGNTTAGATCTTGAAACAACTGGGCTCAATCGAAANATTGAATACGAAAGACCCACGTCAGCAGCCATTTTAGAGACAAATCTAAATTTTGAATCACCTGAGATTATCGTCGATGATAAATGTCGCCTGCCATATCATATCCTTCCAGATGCCGGCGCTTTGAATGTGACAAATATCAATCCATTGGAGCTGATGGATGAACCTTTGTCCTTATTTGATCTCGTTCATAAAATTGCTCGATATTTAGAAACAAGCTATGACAAGGCCTTGGTAACCTACAATGGTGCTGCCTATGATCTAATCATTTTAAGACACTCTTTTTTTGCACATCTTTTCGATCCATATTTATTGGTTAAAGCAGCNGAAGATCGGTTGCATATAGANCTTTATTCACTAGCNCAGNCCATCTATTGTTTTTTTCCAAATCGAATTGCTTTCCATAAAGATCAAGATGGAAAAGTGATTTTAAAACAGGAACTGATGGCAACAACGAATGGGATTGATCCGGGTGATGCTCATGCGGCTGTGGATGATGTTAAAACACTATTGAAGCTCGCGAAACTCATTGAAGAGAAAGTNCCAGAAGTATTTTATTCAGCCTTGNGATCTGGAAACAAAAAAAGGGTCATTGAGTTGCTGTCAGAAAATCTCTTTTTAAATTTTGGTGAAGTCAAATATAAGGAACGTATTGCAGTAAAGAGAACACCAACCTTTATTTGCCAAGATCCATCATATGCCAATAATCTCGTTCTCTTTGATCTGTCATTTGATCCAGATGATTATATCTATCTGACAGCCGAGGAGATTGCCTCAATAATAAATAAAAAAGGATCGCCATTTTTCAATATCAAAGCGAATGGAAGNCCTGTTTTGCTTCCAGGAANCTTATGTGAACTGAATGGATTNTCATTTGATGAAGCCAGAACAAGAGCTCAAAAAATTCAGGAGAACATTGGATTCAAAGAGTCNGTAGTTATTGCCTGTGATATCAATGCAAAAAAAAGAACGCCTTGGGAAAAACCNGATTATTCTGAATCCCAAATTTATNCAAAATTNATCGATTCACATGACAGGCTGCTGAGCAAAGCATTTTTANAAACAGAATCCACAGAAGACAAGATTGAAATCATTCATCAAATGAATGATGGGCGCTTAATTGACTTTGCAAAACGTTTATTGGCCTCTGAGGATCAAAACTGCGATCCGGTGATTAAAATGAACTATCAAGAATTTGAAGCTAANAGGCTTTTGAGCGATGATGATGTTCCATGGAGAACGCTCAATGATGCAAGAAAATCTGTGGAAAATGTTTCCAAGCGGATGACNGTAAACGAAACGATAATGACAGCCACTAAGGCATACTACGATATAGTGGAAAAAGAACTAAGGAAATAAATATGAACTTCGATTATTCAGAAAAAGTTTTGGATCTTATAGGTAAATTAAATTCCTTCATGGATGAAAATATTTATCCCAATGAAGCAGCTTATGCTGAACACTTCAAAACGACAGAGGACAAATGGAAGGCGGCACCAATNATGTCGGAATTAAAATCNAAAGCGAGAGATGCGGGACTTTGGAATCTTTTCCTTCCAGACTCAAAAAATGGTGCTGGACTTAATAACCTAGAATACGCTCCGCTTGCTGAAATCATGGGCCGTGCGCCNTGGNGTTCGGAGGCCTTCAACTGCAGNGCACCTGACACTGGCAACATGGAAGTATTGGATCGTTATGGAACNGATGAACAAAAAGCTGAGTGGTTANCTCCTCTATTAAATGGTGAAATCAGATCTGTTTTCTGTATGACTGAACCTGCTGTGGCATCATCCGATGCAACCAATATTGAGTCGCCCATTATCAGAGATGGTGATCACTATGTNATCAATGGAAGAAAGTGGTGGAGCTCTGGCGCAATGAATGAAGATTGTAAGNTNATCATATTCATGGGNAAAACTGATCCAGATAATCCGAGNAGACANAAACAACAATCAATGATTCTCGTCCCTATGGACTCGCCTGGAGTGAATGTGATNAGACCACTTTCAGTATTTGGTGGATATGACTATCCACATGGACATGCTGAGGTTGAGTTTAAAAATGTCAAAGTTCCAGTTGAGAATATGCTCTTNGGAGAAGGAAGAGGCTTTGAAATTGCACAAGGCAGNCTTGGTCCAGGGAGAATTCATCACTGTATGAGGTTGATTGGCATGGCAAGTAGAGCCCTTGAAATGATGTGTAATCGAGCAGAAAAAAGGATTGCTTTTGGNAANCCTTTGAGTGCACAGGGTTCCGTNAGAGAATCGATTGCTGTTTCTGCAAGCGAAATCGAGCAGGCCAGATTACTCACACTCAAGACGGCTGATAAGATGGATAAGTATGGCAACAAAGAAGCNAGTGACCTAATCAGTATGATCAAAGTTGTTGGCCCAAGAATGGCTTGCAATGTGATTGACAGAGCAATACAAGTTCATGGTGGTGGAGGCGTTTCAGATGACTTTTTCTTGGCAGAGGCTTATGCCCATGCGAGAACGCTGAGATTAGCTGATGGGCCAGATGAAGTCCATTTAGCATCTCTTGCAAAAAAAGTACTCAAACAGGAAGCGATGATAGACGCAGGCAGGGTCTAATAATCTTGGATAAAAATTCTGTTCACTCGCTTGATCATCAGAATCTTTCTGAATTTCTAATGACTAATCTTCCTGAAACGGGAGAGCTTAAAGAAATCAGCAAGTTTGGAACTGGTCAATCAAATCCAACTTACCTCTTGGTCACCACCAACGGAAAATATGTCTTGAGAAAGAAACCACCCGGGAAGTTGCTGCCCTCTGCTCATGCAGTCGATAGAGAATATAGAATCATAAAGGCGCTTGAAGAAACTTCGGTCCCTGTTCCAAGGACATTGATGCTTTGTGAGGACGAAGACGTGGTTGGAACCATTTTTTATCTCATGGATCATGTAGATGGAAAAATTTATTGGGATCCAACATTGCCAGAATCAGACGCAAATGATCGTAAGGAAATCTATCAGCAAACAGTCGATGTATTGGCTGCACTCCACAGCATAGATGTCGAGAAAGAAGGGTTGATGGATTTCGGCAAACCAGGGAATTATTTTCAGCGTCAAGTTGGTCGATGGATCAAACAGTACCGAGCAGCTGAAACAGAGGCATATACTGAAATTGAGTCACTGATAGCATGGCTTGAAAAAAATATGCCTGAAGATGATGGCATGATTTCCATCGTTCATGGTGATTATCGACTCTACAATATGATCTTCAGCCATTCTGAAAATAAGATTCTGGCTGTTTTGGATTGGGAACTGTCAACAATTGGTCATCCTTATGCTGACTTGGCCTATCAATGCATGAATTGGTACATCCCAAAAATAGGAATTACGCCAGGCTTACACGGACTTGATTTAGAGGGAAGCGGTATTCCAACCGAAAAAGAATATGTTGAGTCCTACTGTAAACAAATGGGGATTGATGAGATTCCAAACTGGCCATTTTATCTCGCTTTTGGCTTCTTTCGATTGGCTGGAATTGCTCAAGGTGTTTATAAAAGGTCCATTATGGGAAATGCATCGGCAAAAAATGCAGGGGAGCTGGGAGCTGCGGTTCCCATTCTTGGAAAAATTGCAAATGAAATAATTCAATCAAAATGAGCAACGAAAGATACTCCAAAAAAGAAGCGTCACGAATTAGAAATGCATTGAAGGCAATCTCCGGTCTCAATTCATTTATTTACAAGATAAGCAAGGGCAAGATTTGGGGCAAATGGGCAGGAAAGTATCCGATCATGCTCTTATCTGTTTTTGGATCTAAAACTGGCAAAATTAGGAATGTGCCGCTAATCAAAGTCATACATGACAATAAGCCTGTCCTTGTTGCATCAATGGGAGGAATGCCTATGCATCCAAGCTGGTACTTTAATGTCATGGCCAATCCGAGGATTTCTGTTCAAATCGGCTCAGAAAAAAAATACTACCTTGCTAAAAAATTAACCGATGAAGAAAAAGATGAGATGTGGCCTACTATCTGTTCTTTCTATCCTGACTATGATCAATACAAAAAAAATACTCAGAGAAACATAGGTGTTTTTGCGTGTGAAGAAAAAGCAATGACCAACGAATGGAGGGAATGGATATCTGAAAACATTGATCGGGGTTGCGATAGAAATGAACTCTACTCAATACTTTATCATGACGGGTTTCATCCTGAGCTGATAGCTTCTGAAATGCATGCAAATGTGGGGGGTTTTAAATTACAACCAGAAAAAAAAGAGTCGCCGAAGGAAGAGAATATTCAAAACATGGTTCATGCATTTAAAAATGCACATAAAGAAATCCCTGTCTATACCGATGTTGGTTTCAAAAAGGATAAGCTGGATGAAAGTCTTCATCAAAAAATCCTCACCTTCTATAAAGAGAACAGTGCTTCGCTGCAAATTGAAAATGTTGCAGGCGGTTATATAGAAACAGATGCTGAAGGCTCAGCGAGCCACACGATTGAGATGCCAAATGATCTCAGAGATGAAGTCCATCAATCGTTGCTGAATAAGGCGGAGGATTGGTCTGGTATTAGATTGCTA
This sequence comes from Gammaproteobacteria bacterium, assembly GCA_002718375.1. The sequence goes on along the minus strand of PBEI01000022.1, from coordinate 9,279 downwards.
CCTACCTATGTCTATGGAGTGAGAATCTATAATCGCGGGGCAATATTGAAACCACATCGGGACAGAGAAGAAACACATATCATAGGTGTGATCATCAATATTGATCAAAAGGTGCATGCACCCTGGGGCCTGGAGATTGAAGATCATCAGAGAAATAATCATGAAATTTTTCTATCTCCTGGTGAGGTAATCTTCTATGAAAGTGCCACACTAGACCATGGAAGACCCATGCCACTTGATGGAGACAGTTTTGTGAATGTCTTTTGTCACTATATGCCTTATATAAATAAAGCAGAGAATAGCAATGAAATATGATGGTGCCGTAATCATCAGTGGCGGTTTTGATCCCATTCATATTGGGCACCTTCGAATGATTCAGGATGCTGCAAAACTTGGAACAAGATTAATTGTAATTGCAAATGGTGACCGATTCTTAATGGATAAAAAAGGCTATGCCTTCATGCCAATTGAGGAACGATTGGAAATCCTCGAAGGTTTTGAGGGAGTTGATAGAGCGGTTGAGTCAATTGATGAAGACATGACTGTATGTAAAACAATTGAGTGTCTTGCACAGGAAGAGGATATCGCGTGCTTTGCGAATGGCGGTGATCGAAAAAATGAAGCCGATATACCTGAATCCGTTGTTTGTGAAAAATATGGAATAGAAATGGAATTCAATATCGGTGGAGGGAAAATACAGTCGAGTTCTAGCCTTGTTGGAGGTGAAGTTGAGAAGCCTTGGGGCTCATACAAAACCTTTGAGAAAGGAGATGGCTACCTACTAAAAAGAATGACTGTTAACCCTGGAGAAATACTCTCACTTCAATCCCATGAGCATCGGTCAGAATTTTGGTATGTTTCAGAAGGGGTCGCAACTGTAGAGTGCGATGGTAATGTATTCGATCTAAACAAGCATGAGTCCACAAACATCCCTCTGAAATCTAAACATCGGCTCAGCAATCAATCGGATGCAGTATTAAAAGTCATCGAAGTGCAGATCGGTGAACTTCTGAGTGAAGACGATATCACACGATATGAAGATCGTTACGAACGTGATTGAATTTCAGCGATTTGCTTGAAGAGATATTCAATAGAGCTATCTGCATTTTTAAATACCTTTCTAATGATGCCGCTATCTGGGGGCGTTTCACAGCCCTCTTCCAGATGAAATGAATTATCCTGCCATGAAATGACCTCGAAGGGCTCCTGATTGATACATTCGTCAGTAACAGGGTGATTGCTTACATTGGCAGAAATATTTATTCTGAATCGGCCCGAACTGAATTCTGCTGCTTCCGGCTTTTCAGTTAATGGGTTGACTCTATATATTAGTTTCAAGGATTCGTCTCTCAGAATTTCAGACTCTTTTAGCGTCTCATGGATCATCTCAAATGAAAGACACTTGTCCTCCGCTGCCTTTTTTAAGGGATCCATTAATCTTTTATACGAACCACAGATTCTCTGTTATCTGAGGAGCAGCCTTTCCATAAAGCGCTTTTTTTTCATGTTCTTGATACACAGAAATCACTGTAAGGAATAGGCAGATGATCAGAATGGCCAATGGAACTTTTTTATTGAATTTCATAATGGTGTGATTATTTTAAATCATTTAATCAAAGTTATGCATTTTTTGATCATACGGACATCAATTGGTGTAGAGCCTTGATTCTCTCCATCAATATTTAGATCATCACCTTGGGTTTCCAGTCTGAAGCCGTCCACCTGCTTATACGTCACCCTGGGATCAAAGATGTGCTTACCAGAAAATAGTTTTAAGAAAATATTCACCACTTGTAACTTTGTTGCACTCTTGAACATAATGATATCAATCAGCCCATCGCTGAAATCTGCATCTGGAGCCATTTTCATGCCCTTTCCAGTGTAAACAGTATTGAGCGCAAGAAAAAATAGGGCATCCTCATCGACCACTTCTTTGCCCATGCTCAAGATGAGTCTCTTTTTCTTCATGGTGGCAATTCCAATTAAAGAAGCAATGTTGTATCTGATCCCTCCCAATATCCTCAACTGATCAGAAATTTGATTGACCCTTGATGCCATTCCCCAGCCAATGATGTTGACTGCATATGAGATCTTTGGGCCTTGTCTTATTTCCATGGCATCAATTTTCATGCTTTCTCCTCGAAGAATATGCTGAATAGCATTTTTGGGCTTCAGTTCTCCTAGCGTCTGCGCGAAAGCATTGCCTGTGCCAGAAGGAATAACTGACAAAGGCAAATCTGATGCCTTTCCAGATTGCATTAGGCCATTTGCTGTTTCATGAATGGTTCCATCTCCACCCATCGCACAAATCACATCACACTCAGGTATTTCATCTGACATCAAATGATTGAAAATGTCTTTTTCTCCTTGGCTCTTGAATACGGTGAACTTCACATTATTTCTTACAAGCTCTTCTTCTATTTGGTGAAAAACTTTTGAAGGAGCACCATTTCCGGCATTTGGATTCAAAACAAAGTGTATTTTTTCAATTTTTGAGAAGGACATATACAAAAAATATAGCTTTATCCTCTTTATTACAAAAACATTTGGTTTTATACTTCACACCGAGTAAAAAATGATGTCTGCATTGCCATGTTCAATGGAGACGGTAACAAGGAGTTTGTGTGAGCGATTCAGGTTTAGGATTTTCAGTCAAAAGATTCATAATTTTCATTGTTGGCAGCGCCGTTGCTATTCTTGTTTTTGAGGGAATGGGTGAAGTTGGAGGAAACATGATCAAAGGTCAAGTTTCAAAAACGACCAGTAAGTACCATCCAGAAAAGAACGTAGAGGACAGGATCAAACCCGCATTTGTACTAGAAGATAAAGTCACCGTAGCAAATGCTTCTGAAGTAGCTGATGCTTCTGTGGCTGATGAGTGGAATGCAGAGAACTCTTGCGATCAAGTCATTGAAGGCAATGACATGTTGCAATTCAATCTCAAGGAAATGAAAGTGAGTGCTGCTTGTGCCAATGTAACTGTGACCTTAAAACACACAGGAGTGATGGNTGCAGAAGTCATGGGNCATAATTGGGTGCTTTCTACTGATGCAGACTTTATGCCAGTTGCTACAGCAGCAGCTGGAGCTGGCTTAGCCAACAACTATGTTCCGGTAGGGGATGATCGTGTACTTGCTGCAACTGCCATCATTGGGGGCGGTGAAGAGACCTCCGTTACTTTTTCAATTGAGAATCTTTCGGCTGGAAATGCCTATACTTTCTTTTGCTCTTTTCCTGGTCACTATGCCATCATGAAAGGATCATTTAAAGTCATCGCTTAATGATGCCAACATCCACCTCCATATACTCCGGAGATCTCAGAACACAGAGTGTTCATACTCAATCTGGTGAAACATACATCACCGATGCACCTGTTGACAATGAGGGCAAAGGTGAAGCATTTTCTCCAACAGATATCGTTGCAACCTCCCTCGCTAATTGCATGTTAACCATCATGGGCATTGTCTCTAATAGAAAAGGTTTGGATCTTGAAGGGACCGAGGCCAAAATTGATAAGCTCATGGGCACTGAACCAAGAAGAATCACTGAAATTAAAATTGATTTCTACTTTCCTGTGAGTTTTTTAAATGATGAGAGAAAGCTGCTCGAAAAAGCAGCAATCAATTGTCCTGTAGCTAAAAGCCTCTCATCTGATCTAAAACAAAACATACAATTCCATTACCCTTCTTCATAAAATTTAAATCAGAACCAATGCGTTGATCTGTATAGTGGTCATATGTAACAAGTCATCGATTCACTGAGAAAACTTGGTTATCATCAATAAAGAGTACTATTCAAAACAACTTCATATGGATAAGGCAGAAAAGAAAAAAAGGCTATCAATCACCACCATGATTTTCTTGGCGGTAATAATCTTACTCGCATCAATATCTGGATGGAACTATTATCAAACAAATAAAAGAATTTCATCGCTTTTGAATGAAAGCTCAATGCTTCAAAGCAATTACCAACTTGAAATATCAGCCCTAGAAAACATCACAGAGCAAACCCAAAGTGAGCTTTTAGAGCAAAAAAAATTGATCAGCGAGATTCAGTCAAAAATTGGCTCAATTGAGGACATCGATAGGCAGGACAGAGATTATTGGCTGATACTACAAATTGAGTACTTCTTAAATTTGGCTGATTCAGAGTTATTTCTTGGACGCAACAATCAACGTGCAAATGATTTAATTAAACAGGCAAGATCTACTGCAGCCGGTTTATCTAAACAAAGCGAAGCGCTCTTGACTCAGATGGATATATTGATTGAGTCAATTGATCTCTTCATCAGTGAGAATAANAANGATGATATGAGANTGNTCATTGACCAAATAGAAGATTCTTTGACTCAAGAAACAGANTCTTCNGCTTTATCAGTAACAGAAGCAACACCGTCATTCACGATTAATGGATTTAGAGATTGGGCTGAAAGTAAATTAGAAGATTTTAGAGTCAACTGGTCTAACATCATACTTGTAAAGTCAAAATCGAATCTCGACATCACAAAACTCTCAAATGAAGAACAGAGGGTCATTCAATCTCTTATTATGCTGAATATCGATCTTATAAGATTTGCTTTGCAATCTGGTGATGAGTCAAGATACTTGAGTGCCGTGCTTGCACTTGAAGACAAAATCGATCGCTATTATCAAAGTAAAAAAAATGAGAACTCATTGCTCTCTGAGAGCTTAGATGATTTAAAAACACACCGCATGCATCCAAAAGAAAATGGGATCAAAAATGTGCTCAAAATAGTCGAGGAGATGAAGTTGAAATGAAGTCTTTCTTGATTTTTATTCTACTTCTCATCTTGATATTCATTGGATGGCAATATCTGATCGTCGACAATGGGTATGTACTGATTGAGTTTCTCAATTATTCCATCGAAACATCTGTACCCATTTTCGTGGGTGTTTTAATTGTTTCATATTTTATCTTTCGTATTTTTGGAGTCGTGTGGAGATCGCCGAAAATGATTCGTGAAAAAATGGCCTTGAGAAGCAAAGAGCGCTCGATTAGATTACATCATGATGCTCGGGCTCTGATCGGTCAGGGCTTTGTTGCGAAGGCAGCAAAGAAACTGGATGCCTCAATTTCAGCAGATGAAACAAATATCAATGCGGTGATCGACCGAATGAATCTTGCCGCCACTGAGGATGATTTCAAAACCATCTCTGAGAAAGCTGATAGTTTGATTCTTGTAGAGCCCAAAGATAAAACTTTTGTTTATTCTCATGCATGCAAACTGCTCATTGAACTTGAAGAATATTCAATGGCCCAAAAGTTTGTAGACCAACTTATGGCAGAGTCATCTAAAAATTCTGAAGCAAGTAACTTCTTATTCACTATTAAAAGCGCTGTCGGAGATCCGACCATTGTTGATCAACTGCCAAAATATGCAAAAACAGTAGATGAAAAGATCCTATCAAAGGGCATTCTCAAGATATCAAGAAAGCTGAAAGGAGAAAAATCAGTGGAAGATCTCTTCAGTGGCCTTCCAAGGTCATTGGATAAACAGCCAGACTTTATCAGTGCAAAATGTGAATTATGGATGGCAAATGAAGACCATATAAAAGCAGAAACTGAGCTCAAGAAATCAATTCCTACCTATTGGGATGAAAATCATATTTCCCTTTACTCTAAACTCCATTTATCAAATACAGAAGGTCTATCCTCTCAACTTGAGACTTGGCTGAAAGAACGACCAAGAGATTCGAATCTTTGGCTTGCAGCAAGTCGTGTCGCTCGAAAAGAGGGTTTGTGGAGCAAGGCAAAGCAATGCATTCAGCGTTCTATAGAACTTAAGGATGGCACACAAAAACAAACTGAACTTGCCCTCATTCTTGCCCAGCTTGGAGAAAAGGATGAAGCTTTTGATTTGTTGAACAGTATTTCAGAAAAAGATGTGTAATTCCTCTTTGGTTAAATGAAAAAAGAAGCTCAAGCGCTCACAAATTTATTCTTTAGGTATCTAGAGACCGAGCGACGGTATTCCCAAAATACAATCAGAAGCTATCAAAGAGATTTGGAGCATTTTTCAGTTCACCTACAAGATAAAAAGTTATCTCGTTGGACAGAGTTAAAGCCTCACCACATCAGAACATATGCGTCACAAATTTTTATTGAAGGACTGGGTGCAAAGAGCATTCAGAGGCGTCTCTCAGCAATCAGAAGCTTTATGAATTACCTATTGAGAGAAGGGATGATCAAAAATAACCCAGCAGAAGGCGTGAAGACACCGAAAGCACCGAAGAAGCTTCCTGGGGTTTTAGACATACAGCAGATTAGCCAACTTCTGGATATTCAGGAAACAGATCCCTTAAGCCTTCGTGACAAAGCAATAATGGAACTTATATATTCATCGGGATTAAGACTCTCTGAAATTGTTCGCTTGAATCCAATTGATTTAAATTTATCGGATAAAAGTCTGACAGTCATAGGAAAAGGAGACAAAACAAGAATGTTGCCGATAGGCAATGAAGCGATTAAATCTTTGAGAAGCTGGCTGTCATGCAGAAATAAATTAGCCAACCCAGAAGAGGAAGCGCTTTTCGTTGGCTCACGTGGAAATCGTTTGAGCAGACGATCTATTCAAAGTCGAATCAAACACTGGGCAAGAAAAAATGGGATTCAGCAAGATGTTTACCCGCATCTTCTGAGGCACAGCTTTGCAACTCATATGCTAGAAGCAAGTGGCGACTTGAGGGCTGTGCAAGAATTGCTTGGGCATAAAGACATTTCCACCACTCAGGTATATACTCATCTAGATTTCGAACATCTCTCGAAGACCTATGACAAGGCGCATCCAAGATCTGGAAAGAAATGAGTAAAAAAGAGAGCAATAAAACAACATCTTTTGGATTTGAAACGGTTACAGAAGAGGTAAAAACTGAAAAGGTGAAAGAAGTTTTCGACTCAGTTGCAACCAACTATGATCTCATGAACGATATGATGTCTATGGGAGTGCATAGGTTATGGAAACGATTCATGCTTTCCAAAACAGGATTGAAGATTGGCATGAAAGCACTTGATGTCGCAGGTGGCACTGGAGATATCGCGGCATTGTTAAGAGAGCAAGTGGGCGAATCGGGNTTGGTCGTGATGACAGANATCAACCAATCNATGCTCGACGAGGGCCGATCGAGNCTTTTGGACAGAGGAAAGCTNAAAAATATANAGGTCATGCAGGCAGATGCGGAAAACTTACCGTTCGATGATGATCACTTTGATTGNGTCACAATCGCTTTTGGATTAAGGAATGTAACAGTNAAAGAAAATGCNCTNAANTCAATGTTTCGCGTNCTGAAACCTGGTGGAAAAATGTTAATTCTGGAGTTTTCCAANCCCAATGAAATGCTCTCCCCTATTTATGACNTCTATTCATTCAATATTCTTCCTANGCTTGGTGAATGGGTCGCNAATGACAGAGAAAGCTATCAGTATCTGGCTGAGTCCATACGNGTTCANCCAGATCAAGAGGAGTTAAAGCAGATGATCTTGAGCGCTGGTTTTGATCGTGCTGAATATCAGAATTTAACAGGTGGAATCGTCGCACTACACATTGGTTATAAGGACTGAAGTTGGCAACCTTAAGAGCACTAAAAAGATTTTCATCCATTCTAAATGTTTTCATAAAGTTTCATTTGGATGAACTNATTGATGANCTNGGTGCAAACAAACGCAGCAAAATAATACTGTTTCTATTNCCAAGAAGGTGGTTCAGAGGCAAAGCAGACCAGCCGAGAGGAGANAGAATAAGACTNGCGCTTGAAGAGCTGGGNCCNCTTTACGTCAAGTTCGGTCAATCATTATCCACNAGACCNGACCTATTGCCTGAAGACATTGCAAAGGAACTCTCAAAACTACAAGATGATGTTNCNCCATTTGNTGAAGAGATTGTATTGNAGATCATGACNGAAACATATCCAGATGGAATCGANGAAATNTTCTCAGAGTTTGANNCAAAGGCTTTGGCNTCAGCCTCTGTAGCNCAAGCTCATGCAGCNAGACTCATNAGTGGTGANGAGGTCATTGTTAAGATCATTAGGCCAAATATCTGGGAACAGATAAAAGANGACATGAATATCCTTTTTTTAATAGCAAATCTTCTGAGTAAATTCTCCATCGCAAAAAGGCTCAAGCCGATNGAAGTGGTNAAAGACTATCAAAAAACAGTTTTACACGAATTGGATCTGATGAGAGAGGCAGCAAACTGTGCTCAGATTGGAAGAAACTGGGAAGGCTCNAGTATCATCAANGTTCCTGAAATACATTGGGATTTTTGTAGAAAGAATATTCTTGTTCAAGAAAGAATTCATGGTATCCCCATAGACAATACAGAAAAACTTAAAGAATTGGGTGTCGACTTTGAGCAATTAGCAAAAAATGGAGTAAGGATATTCTTCACTCAAGTTTTTCATCACAATCTTTTTCATGCGGATATGCATCCAGGAAATGTTTTTGTTGATGTCGCTGATCCAAGCAATCCGAAATATGCTGCCGTGGACTTTGGAATTGTAGGCAGTCTTGAAGAAAAAGACAGAGAATATCTGGCAAAAAGTTTCAATGCATTCTTTGAAAAAGATTATGGTCAAATAGCAAATAACTTTATTTCTGCTGGATGGGTGCCAGATGAAACCAAAGCCAATGAATTTGAGTCTGCAATTAGAACCGTGTGTGACCCCATCGCAGATAAGCCCCTTGAAGAAATATCATTTGGTCAGCTGCTTTTTAGGCTATTTGAGACAGCAAGAGACTTTAATATGGTCAACCAACCACAATTGATCCAGTTGGAAAAAACACTGCTGAATATCGAAGGTCTAGGCAGACAACTTTATCCAAAATTGGATCTTGTTTCGAGTGCAAAACCCGTGATGGAAGAATGGAGAAAGGAGCAGCTCAGCATCACCAATACATTTAAAAAGATTCACAAGGATCTCCCAGAAATCAAAAAAACCATTGAATCAATACCTCCTCTTATGAGAAAGATCCTAGATGAGGAAGAAAATAAACAAAATTCTCCACAAGTTGACATCACATATTTCGTAAGACAGCTCTATATGGGAATTATCGGGGTCGGTTTTTTGATAGTAGGAGCAGTATTGATTGGATTCAATCAAGCGGTCGCATTTTCAATTATCGCCATAGGACTGATCGTTCTGCTAATATCTAAACCAAAACAGTAATACTCAAGTTGTTTTGCAAAATTTAGAAAAATTAGCAATTGATGCTGATCTTCTCAGCATAGATCCAAGCATTCAAACTGTTCTGGATATCCTC
>PBEI01000021.1 GCA_002718375.1 Gammaproteobacteria bacterium | reverse complement strand
TCGAGAACCACAGCAGTTCTCGCAACAGTTTTCTTTATAACCAGCCTTACGCTGGCATATTTGAATAAGGGGACAGTCGTTTCTGAAAGTGTTCTGGATCAAGTGGAATCACCAATCTCTCTTCCGGATGAAACAACACAAAATTTACCTCAAATACCGCAAGAATAAATAAACTCTAGCCGATGTGGTGGAATCTGGTAGACACGCTGTCTTGAGGGGGCAGTAGCGTAAGCTGTGCCGGTTCGAGTCCGGCCATCGGCAGAGAATCCATTTCTAAGAAAATCTCGAAAATTTTGAATGATAATAACTAAAAGATGTTACAATTCATCGCGGTTTAAGACACATTTAGAGTTTCCATAGAGATGCTTGAAAACTACGTGCCAATAGCAATTTTTATAATCATAGCTGGAGTACTTGGCTTATTAATGCTTGGCTTGGGATTTCTCTTCGGAAAAGGCGCTAAAACTAAAGCAAAACTGTCCCCTTATGAATGTGGTTTTGAGGAATTTGAAGATGCCCGAATACCATTCGATGTGAGATATTATTTAGTTGCCATCCTATTCATAATTTTTGATCTAGAAATTGCCTTCTTATTTCCTTGGGCAATAGCGCTTGATGAGATAGGTCATGTGGGTCTTATTTCAATGGTAATTTTTCTTCTTGTTTTGGTTATAGGATTTGTGTACGAGTGGAACAAAGGAGCTTTGGATTGGGATTAGAGACTGATAATAATTTAATCGATCAACAGGGTCCCGGGTTCATCATCACTTCAGTTGATAAGCTCGTAAATTGGGCTAGAACCGGGTCGATGTGGCCTGTGACTTTTGGCTTGGCCTGTTGTGCTATTGAAATGATGCATGCAGGAGCAGCTAGATATGATACAGATCGTTTTGGAGTATTCTTTAGGCCGAGCCCAAGACAATCTGATGTCATGATTGTCGCTGGAACATTGGTTAATAAAATGGCGCCAGCACTCAGAAAGGTTTATGACCAAATGGCAGAACCCAAATGGGTTATCTCTATGGGATCATGTGCCAATGGAGGTGGTTACTATCATCACTCATATTCTGTGGTCAGAGGTTGTGATCAAATCATACCAGTCGATATTTATGTACCTGGTTGTCCTCCCACTTCAGAGGCACTAATCAACGGAATCATAGAACTTCAAGAAAAAATCAAAAAAGAAGAATCAATAGCAAATGGATAGGCAATCGGACACAAAGGCTTTAGAGGATGTACTTCAGAAATATGAAATTGAAGTATCCATGAATCGGTCTAATGTTGAAATCAAAATAAATCCTGAGCAATTGATTGAAGTGGCTACAGCACTTAAAAGTAATCTATCTTTTGAATTATTAATGGATGTCATTGCAGTTGATTATCTGACATACGGCGATGTGGATTGGAAAACGAATAATGCCACCAGCACAGGCTATTCTCGGGCAGTCAAACCAACAATTATTCCTGAAATTGACGAGACGTTTAAAGGCAGATTTGCTGTTTTTTATCAATTGCTCTCGGTTTCAAATAATCAAAGATTAACCTTGAAGGTTTTTACATCAGAGTCCAATCCACCATCAGTGCCATCACTTGTTGATATTTGGAGCAGTGCAGATTGGTTTGAGAGAGAAGCTTTTGATTTGATGGGAATTCATTTTGATGGCCATCCAGATCTTCGAAGGATTCTGACTGATTATGGTTTCATTGGCCATCCTTTTAGAAAAGATTTCCCAACCAATGGAAATCTCGAGGCGGTATATGATGAAGAAAAGGAGGAGGTTGTATATCAGCCTGTATCCATATCTACTCGACCAGGTGTACCAAGAGTCATAAGGGATCGAAATGACTGAAAGCAATCTAACGCTTAACTTTGGTCCACAACACCCAGCAGCGCATGGTGTTTTAAGGTTAATTATGGAGATGGACGGTGAGGTCATTACAAATCTCGACCCACACATCGGCCTTCTACACAGAGGCACGGAAAAACTTGCTGAAATCAAACCGTTTAATCATTCAATCGGATACATGGATAGAATGGACTATGTTTCAATGATGTGTTGTGAGCATCCCTATGTTCTTGCAATCGAGAGTCTATTAGAGATTGAACCTCCCAAAAGGGCGCAATATATCAGAGTCATGTACGATGAAATCACAAGAATCATGAATCATTTATTATGGTTGGGTTGTCATGGTCTTGATATTGGCGCAATGGCTTTATTCCTCTATACCTTTCGAGAACGAGAGGACCTATATGATGCATATGAAGCTGTATCAGGTGCAAGGATGCATGCAACATACTACAGGCCTGGTGGAGTGTATCGTGACCTACCTGATGAGATGCCAAAATACAAAGCAAACAAGTTCATATCTGAGAAAAAAGTTAAAAAATTGAACTATAACCGCGATGGCTCATTGCTTGATTTCATTGAAGACTTTACAAACCGATTTCCATCTCTTGTAGATGAATATGAAACCCTTCTTACAGACAACAGGATATGGAAGCAACGAACCGTAGATATCGGAGTCGTGGCACCTGAAAGAGCCATGCAACTTGGTTTTACCGGTCCAATGCTTAGAGGTTCTGGCATTGAATGGGATCTCAGAAGAAATCAAAGCTATGAGGTATATAATGAACTAGACTTTTTAATCCCTGTTGGTGTCAATGGTGATTGTTATGATCGTTATCTAGTCAGAGTTGAAGAAATGAGACAATCAAATCTCATCGTCCAACAATGCATCAAATGGCTGAGAGATAACCCAGGTCCAGTCATGATTGAAGATCACAAATATAGAGCGCCAAATAGAGACTCAATGAAACATGATATGGAGTCTTTGATATATCATTTTAAACACTTTACTGAAGGGTATTCTGTACCTGAAGGTAACACTTACAAAGCTATTGAGCATCCAAAAGGAGAGTTTGGCGTATTTTTACTTTCTGATGGGGCAAATAAACCCTACCGACTAAAAGTCAGAGCGCCTAGCTTTGCACATCTAGCAGCAATTGATGAAATGTCAAAAGGACATATGTTGGCAGATGTTGTATCCATCATTGGCACACTAGACATTGTTTTCGGCGAAATTGATAGATAGACATGAATGAAGTTTTGACATCTGAAACCATTAAAGAAATCGACCATTGGCTGGGAAAGTTTCCAAATGACAAACAACGCTCAGCTATTATTGGCTCTCTTCATGCTGCTCAGCATCAAAATCATGGTTTTTTAACATCCGAATTAATGGATGCAGTCGCAGAGTACATTGATGTCCCTAGGATTCATGTATATGAAGTTGCTTCATTTTATTCAATGTTTCAAACAAAAAAAGTTGGAAAACATGAAATATCCATATGCACAAATATTTCATGCATGCTCAGAGGTTCTGATGAAATACTGAGCTATGTAGAAAATAGGCTTGGCATAAATGTCGGAGAATCAACGCCTGATGGAAAAATTTTTCTAAAAAAGGAGGAAGAATGCCTCGCAGCATGTACAGGCGCACCAATGATGATGGTGGATCATGTATATATTGAAGATCTTGATATAAAGAAAGTAGACGAAGTCATAGATAATTTAATGAGCAAATCGTGAGTAAATATAATCAAGTCATATATTCCAATGTTAATGAATCTGACTCATGGACAATAGATCAGTATATAAAGCAAGGTGGTTATAGTGTTTGGAAGAATATACTTGCTAATCAAACAAAAAAAAGCACAGATTGGGTCATTGAAGAAGTCAAAAAATCAGGACTCAGAGGTAGAGGTGGCGCTGGATTTCCTACTGGTCTCAAATGGAGCTTCATGCCTAAAAATGACGATCAGAAATATATCGTTTGTAATTCTGATGAGAGCGAGCCAGGTACCTGCCATGACAGAGATATTTTGAAATATAACCCGCATGCATTAGTTGAAGGAATGGCGATAGCAGGATACGCAATAGGGGCAACAGTTGGGTATAACTATGTCAGAGGAGAGTTTATGCTTGAATGCTACCCTCGAATTGAAGCAGCTGTTAAAGAAGCTTATGATGCAGGTTTACTGGGTATGAATATTTTGAATTCTGGTATAGATTTCGACTTACATAACTTTCTAGGTGCAGGTGCATATATATGTGGAGAAGAAACAGGATTACTTGAATCATTAGAGGGTAAACAAGGAAAACCTCGATTCAAACCACCTTTCCCAGCGAACTTCGGGCTATATGGAAAGCCAACAACTGTTAACAATACTCAAACGCTCGCAAGCATTCCTAAGATTCTTGAAAATGGCCCTAAATGGTATGCAGATTTTGGCACAGAAAAATCACCCGGAACTCTAATATTCTCAATATCGGGACACGTAAATAAACCCGGCAACTATGAACTTCCTTTGGGTATCTCATTTAAAGAAGTTATTGAAGTTGCAGGAGGTATTCTTGATGGTAAAGAGCTGAAAGCAGTTATACCAGGTGGTTCATCAACAAAAGTATTACCAGGTAATATTATAGAAAATTGCAAAATGGATTATGAATCACTTCAAGAAGTAGATTCTGCTCTTGGAACTGGGGCCATGGTTGTCATATCAGAAGGGACATGCATGGTTAATTTATTGAAAAGAATTTCAAGATTCTACTATGCAGAGAGTTGTGGTCAGTGCACTCCATGTAGAGAAGGAACGGGTTGGCTTTACCGTATTCTCGATCGCATTACAAATGGACAGGGTAAAGAGAGTGACTTGGCATTGCTTGAAGATGTGGCAGGACGAATTGAAGGTAATACGATTTGTGCCTTCGGAGATGCTTCAGCTTGGCCAGTACAAAGTTTCTTAAAACATTATCATCATGAATTTGAATACATGATTAAAAATAACGGTAAAACAATGGCTGCATGATTGTGGAAGAGAATAAAAAAATCATAGTGACCATTGATGGAGTAGAGCACGATGCTCAACCGGGCCAAATGTTAATCGAGCTGACTGATAAAATCGGTACTTATGTGCCACGTTTCTGTTATCACGAAAAACTATCTATTGCTGCCAATTGCAGAATGTGTCTTGTTGAAGTTGAGAATTCAAAGAATGCACTTCCAGCATGTGCCACTCCAGTCACTGATGGGATGGTTGTAAAAACCAAATCACAATCTGCAAAAACAGCTCAGGAATCCACAATGGAATTCTTACTCATCAATCATCCGCTTGATTGTCCAATATGCGATCAAGGTGGTGAATGTGAGCTCCAAGACCTTGCTTATACATATGGTAAAAATGAATCCAGATTTGATATACAAAAACAAACAAAAAAGAATGATGATCTAGGCTCACTTGTATCTACGGATATGACAAGGTGCATCATGTGTACACGATGTGTTCGTTTTGGCACTGAAATTGCTGGAATTCAAGAGCTAGGAACTATTGGTAGAGGAGAGGATTCCAATATCAGTACATATGTTGCTCAAACTGTTGACCATGAATTATCAGGTAACATCATTGATCTATGTCCTGTTGGTGCACTAAATAATAAACCTTATCGATACACAGATAGAACATGGGAATTGGATCAAGTTGAGAGCATTTCACCTCATGACTGTATTGGTACAAACATCATGGTGCATAAAAAAAATGACATCATTCGCAGAATCGTTCCTAAAAATAATCCAGAGATCAATGAAACATGGATAGCTGATAGAGACCGCTTTGGTTTTGATGGCATTTATTCTGAAGACAGAATATCAGATACATTAATCAGGACAGATCAAGGTTTAAATGAGTCAAAATTATCAATCGCAATTGATAAAACAGTCGAACTCGTTGAATCAGCTAAAAATAATGATCAATCTATTGGCGTATTATTCTCCCCAAGTATATCGACAGAAGAGCAATACCTTTTGTCAGACTTTTGTCATCAAGTTGGAATCGAGTCGATTGATTCTAGATTGAGACAAGGAGAATTCTCAAATGAAATAGATAAACGTTTTATACCTCATATGAATATCAAGCTTTCAGATGTAGATAGCATGAAGAATATACTTATTGTTGGCTCAGAACTCAGAAAAGAAACTCCAATACTAGCTCATCGTGTAAAGAAATCAGCTGAGAGTGGAGCATCGATTCATACTATTAATATTAAGGAATCTGAATATCACTTTAATGTACACCAAGATCTTTCATGTGATGATTGGATAAATGAATTAGGATTGGTGCTTAAAGCTGCAATCAACCTCACCAAAAATCACCTACCAAATAATATTGCTGATCATCTGGATTTAATCGGTGAGCCAACAACAGAGCATGAAAAAGTTGCTGCATCAATGTGTCAAGAAAACAGTCTAGTGATATTGGGTTTGAGCGCCTACTCGAGTAAGAATTATCAGCTCATAAGATCATATACTCATATACTTACATCTGTATGCCAGACAAACCTTTGTGAAATATCAGAAGGTTCTAATTCGATCGGTGCTTCAATGCATCACTTGCTGAATGATTCAGCTAGAAATATCCAAAATCTCTCTGAAATTGTTCAGACAAATCATGATGTACTGATTATGTATGGTATAGAACCAAATGACACAATTTACAAAACTGAATTGATTGATTGCATGAAGTCTGCAGAAAATCTCATAATTTTTACACCATATATGAATGAATATTTTGAAGAGCATGCTGACATCATAATTCCAATAAATACACACTATGAAAGCAGTGGTTCCATGATTAATCTTGAATTGAGGAACCAGTTATTCAGTCACAATCAAATCATTGGCTCGAAACAATTTAGTAATACAGAAGTCCTGTTTTCGCTCTATATGGGTATGGGTATTCAATCACATTCAATTGAGGAAATTAACAACTTTATTCAAAGTGGAATAGACATGATTATGAATTCTTCTGAAAGAATTTCTCTGATTCCAGAGAATAGAGAATCAAGCCTTAATCCTTATAATCAGAATGAATTCAATATGTACAACATTGACAATATTCTAAGACGATCTAAGCCACTGCAAGAGACCAAGGAAGGCATGAAAACATAATGAAAGACTTCCTAGTATCTTTTCTATCATTTTTAGAACCTCAATGGGTTAATCTCATATGGTCACTGTTGCAAATTGCGATCGTCACAATTTGTTTGATTCTAACCGTTGTTTTCTTGGTTTACTTTGAAAGAAAAGTAATCGGTTACATGCATGCCAGAGTGGGGCCAAATCGAGTCGGACCAAAAGGAACTCTTCAATCAATTGCTGACACGATCAAATTACTGCTAAAGGAAGTTATTATCCCTGATAAGGCTGATCGGTTCTTCTTCTTACTTTCACCATTACTGCTTTTAATACCAGCACTTGCCGCTTGGGCAGTCATACCTTTTAGTCCAGAATTCATCATCGCAGACATTAATGCAGGATTGCTTTACTTATTGGCACTTACTTCTTTTGGTGTCTATGGGGTAATACTTGCTGGATGGGCTTCTAATTCAAAATATGCGTTTTTGGGTTCAATGAGAGCAGCCGCTCAAATGGTTGCATATGAAATTGCTATGGGATTTGCACTGGTTGGTGTTCTCATGGCTGGTGGGAGTCTGAAGCTTGGAGAAATTGTTGCTGCACAATCCGGCGGTGTACTCAGTTGGTTTTGGATTCCTCTTTTTCCATTGTTCATCGTTTACTTTATTTCTGGTATAGCTGAGACAAATCGACATCCTTTTGATCTCGCAGAAGGAGAGGCCGAAATTGTTGCTGGTTTCCATGTCGAGTACTCGGGGATTGGGTTTGCAATATTTTTTCTTGCTGAATACATCAATATGGCTCTCATATCTGTCCTCACATCTATTATGTTCCTGGGCGGTTGGGAGAGTTTCTTTGCAGGCATTTCAGTATTAGAATCATCGGTATTTTCATTCATAACAGAGCCAAGCATATTTTGGTTACTGTTAAAAACAGTGTTCTTTTTGTTTGTTTTTATTTGGTTGAGGGCATCATTTCCTAGATACAGATATGATCAGTTAATGTCTTTGGGGTGGAAAGTGCTTATACCTATAACCATCGTTTGGATTGGTGTCGAATGCGTCATGTTCGTTATGCAGATTGGGCCTTGGAGTGTGACATGAATATCATTCAGTTAATTAAGAAACTTACATTGATCGATTTTATAAAGGGTTTTATCGTTACACTTAAAGCTTTTTTTAGACGCAAAGTAACCGTCCAATACCCCGAAGTAAAGACACCGTTGTCACCAAGATTCAGAGGAAAGTTGGCACTTATGAGGTATGACAACGGAGAAGAAAGATGCATTGCATGCAAACTTTGTTCTGCTGTATGTCCGGCGCAAGCAATTTCAATAGAATCAGAGGAGAGAGCTGACGGCTCCAGAAGAACCACTAAGTTTGAAATCGATGCCTTTAAGTGCATTTACTGCGGGTTTTGCGAAGAGGCATGTCCTGTGGACTCCATTGTTGAGACAGATATATTTGAATATCACATGACAGAAAATGAACAAAGGGTTCAAACAAAAGAAATGCTACTTGCAACCGGTGATCAATATCGAGAACAAACGATCGAGAATAAGAAGAAAGATTCGAGGTATAGGTAATGCTATTAGAGGTCATATTTTATGCATTTGCTTCTGTTCTCATTTGCGCCTCTTTAGGAGTGATTCTTTTTAAAAACCCAGTCTATTCTGCTGTATCCCTTATCTTGGCTTTTATTACAACAGGACTATTATGGCTCCTTCTTGAGGCTGAATTCTTAGCAATAGTTCTAGTGCTTGTCTATGTTGGAGCAGTTATGGTTTTGTTCTTATTTGTAATCATGATGCTCAATATTCATGCGGAAGAAGAAAGATCAGGTTTCACTAAAATTGCACCCATTGCAATCTTCTTGGGTTTAGTTGTAGCGGCTGAACTCATTGCATTATATTGGATTCAGTCTGATCAGTTCTCTGGTCTAGAATCAATGAAAGATTCAGCTTTATCTGTTGATAATACTCTTCTATTGGGAACTGAATTGTTTACCAAATATATTCTTTCATTTGAGATCGCCGGTTTCATACTCCTTTTAGCAATTATCGTTTCAATATCTCTGACACTGCGAACAAGAAAGAATGTTAAGAAACAAGTAGCGCGTGATCAAATTTCTGCAGATCCAAAACAACGATTAAGAATGGTTGATATCAAAAGAGGTCTAGACTGATGCTAACCTTACAATCTTATTTGACGTTATCAGCCATAATATTCTCGATAGGAATCACAGGAATCGTCATCAACCGAAAAAATATCATCATTGTTATGATGTGTACTGAGCTGTTGCTGATATCAGTCAATTTTAATTTCATCGCTTTTTCGCATTTCTTGCAGGATCTATCTGGCCAGGTCTTTGTTTTTTTTATATTAACAGTCGCTGCTGCTGAAGCTGCAATCGGTCTTGCGATTTTAGTTGCCCTATATCGAAACAAGAAGTCAATATCTGTTGGCGAACTCAATAAGCTGAGAAATTAAATATGATGCTTGAATGTAGTCTTATTGCACTCTTATCGCCACTATTTGGTGGAATCATGGCTGCATTCCTTGGTAAATCATTTGGTAAGAATTTTGTTAACCTTGTCACCATAATAGGTGTCAGTATCTCTTTTGTTTTATCTTGCATCATCGCCCTTGAGATCCTTGAAACATCCGCTGTCATCAATCAAAATATTTATACATGGCTGAATATTGGAGATCAGTCATTTCATGTAGGGCTTCTCATTGATAATCTCACGGCCAGTATGATGGTGGTTGTAACCTTTGTATCATTGATGGTTCATGTTTATACAATAGGGTATATGCATGATGATCCTGGATATCATCGGTTTTTCTCATACATCAGTCTATTTACCTTCTCAATGTTGAGCCTAGTGATGTCAAATAACTTCCTGCAATTATTCTTTGGTTGGGAGGCTGTCGGCGTGATGTCGTATCTGCTCATCGGTTTTTGGTACACCAAAGAATCTGCAATCAAGGCAAATTTAAAAGCATTTATTGTGAATAGAGTAGGGGATTTATCTCTCATCCTGGGTATAGGTATTATCTTTTCAATCACTGGTTCGCTTGATTATTATGCTGTTTTTTCAAACTCACAAGAGATTGCTCAAACTGAGTTACTATTGACAAGTACTCTGCCCGTTTCTGCACTGACTGCAGCTTGCATCCTATTATTCGGTGGAGCAATGGGTAAATCTGCACAAATGCCGCTTCATGTATGGCTGCCAGATTCAATGGAAGGTCCAACACCAATATCGGCGCTTATACATGCAGCAACCATGGTCACTGCTGGCGTTTTCTTACTTGCAAGAATGTCTCCATTATTTGAACTTTCCACTACAGCACTCTCATTTGTTCTGATTATTGGAGCAACTACCGCATTGTTTACTGGCATCCTGGGTTTGATTCAAAATGATATTAAACGAGTTGTCGCATATTCAACGCTCTCTCAACTGGGATATATGGTTGCTGCTGCTGGTGTTTCTGCATACTCTGCCAGTTTATTCCACTTGATGACTCATGCTTTTTTTAAAGCGTTACTATTTCTAGCAGCAGGATCTGTCATTGTTGCATTACACCATGAGCAAGACATCAGGAAAATGGGTGGATTGAAGAACAAATTACCAATCACTTATGTGACATCACTGATCGGATCATTGGCATTAATAGGGTTCCCCGGATTTTCTGGCTTTTTCTCAAAAGATGCATTGATTGAAGCGATTGGTCATGCAGATATTATTGGCTCGGGTTTTGCATACGCATCAGTTTTAATTGGGGTTTTCATTACAGCACTGTATACGTTCAGACTGTTTTTCAAAGTATTTCATGGTGCATTGGATGAACATCACCATGATGTTAAAGAGTCACCGTTATCAATTACGCTTCCCTTAGTATTGTTGGCAATTCCATCAGTAATCATTGCCTGGCCTACGGTTGGTCCTATGGTTTTTGGTTCATATTTTACAACTGCCATTTCGCAGCCTGATGCATACCAGATTTTCGGATATGAATTCACCTCTGCTTACGGCTTCTTGATCCATGCATTTTCAAGCCCAGTGATATACATTGCATTATTTGGGGTCGCTACAGCGTATATCCTATATATCCAAAAACCGGGTATTCTCCATGATGAAACTTATAAATCTACATTCATTTATCGTCTCCTAGACAATAAATATTATTTTGATGATTTATACGAGAACGTTTTTGCAAAACAGGCTCGCAACATCGGTGATCTTTTATGGAAAGTGGGAGATATAAAGACCATCGATAATTTCATTGTTAATGGGACTGCTTATAGGATCGGAAATATCGCCAACAGGATTAAAGGAATTCAAACAGGTTATATATATCACTATGCCCTAATGATGATTCTTGGCCTGGCAATTTTCTTGGCATGGACAATACTAGATCTTGGTGGTGCATCATGATTCTCGATTTGATGATTTGGGTACCCATTATATCCGGCTTAATCATACTTATGATCGGTAAAAATTACGGATCACTTTCATACTCGNTATCTATATTCTCATCTTCTTTGGNATTTGNTNTCAGTTTGTATGCATTATCAATGTNNGATTCCAGTCAAACNGGNNTCCAATTTGAGTTGATCACTTCATGGATAGANCGTTTCGATATAAATTATCATCTCGGTGTTGACGGCATTTCTTTTCCACTCATTCTTCTGACAACATTTATTACACCGATAGTCTTANTGACCTCAAGAACTTCAGAAAAACCCAACCTCCACCAATACTTAGCTTCATTCTTAATATTGGAAGGTTTAATGATCGGAGTATTNAGTGCTTTGGATGCTTTCCTGTTTTATGTTTTCTGGGAAGCCATGTTGATTCCAATGTTCATCATCATAGGAATATGGGGTGGCAAGAATCGAGTTTATGCAACAATTAAATTCTTCCTATATACATTCCTCGGNTCAGTNTTTATGTTGATAGCAATCATNTATCTATACATTCAAACCGGATCATATTCGATCTTTGATTTTTACAATATTGACTTATCCAGAACTGAGCAAATTCTTATATTCCTAGCATTCTTGTTCGCTTTTGCCGTTAAAATTCCAATGTGGCCAGTTCATACCTGGTTGCCTGATGCNCANGTCGAAGCACCTACTGGAGGATCAGTGATTCTTGCAGCGATACTTCTTAAGATGGGCGGTTATGGTTTACTTAGATTCAGTTTACCAATCACGCCAGATGCATCGAGTGAACTCTCNATGATTATGGTNGTGNTATCNCTTATTGCAATCATNTACATCGGTATGGTCGCACTNTCTCAAACAGATATGAAAAAACTCATCGCTTATTCATCGGTTGCTCACATGGGGTTTGTGACACTCGGTACTTTTGTCGTTTTCCTGAATCATGAAACTGCTTCTCTAGAAAATATGAATTTAGCAATCAGTGGCGCAATGATACAGATGATTTCACACGGATTAATATCTGGTGCTTTATTCCTATGCATAGGTGTGATGTATGACAGAGTTCATAGCAGAGAAATAGGTGATTATGGAGGTATTGCTTTAACGATGCCNCGTTTTGCAGGTTTGATGGTCTTTTTTGCACTAGCCAATGCGGCTCTNCCNGGGACATCNGGGTTTGTTGGAGAAGTTTTGGTNATTCTAGCGAGCNTGAAAGTTAATTTCTGGATCGCACTCTTATCAGGTACAACNTTAGTCATTGGAGCGGCATACACATTGTGGATGATCAAGCGTGTTATTTTTGGTGATGTCACTAATGGTAAAATCAATGATATTCAGGATATTTCTGCTATTGAGCTTATACCACTTATGATTCTTGCGATCATGGTATTGACAATGGGTGTATACCCTGAACCATTAATGAGTTTGATGTATGAATCCATCAATGACTTATCTAAATTAGTGTTTCTAGGAGCTGGGATATGACATTTCATATCATTGGATNAATCTTGCCAGAGGTNACAATAGCCATTGCTATTTGTGTTGTCATCTTAGTCAACAGTTTAATACGAAATGTCTCAGTTGCATTTATCCATTCGATGATTTTATTCTTTTTATCATTTGCATTATTTCTNTCTTTTGTGAGTTTAGAAATACCGAATAGTAATATTTTCGACGGTCACTATNTTATTGACTCATTCGGGACCAATNTNAAAATTATAGCCTTAATCGCATCAATACTGGTTCATCTGGCATCTCTCAAATCTAAAAACAACATCAAAAATGAGATNTTCCTCATTCAACTNTTTGCTACACTNGGTGTANTGATCCTNTGCTCNGCGCACAATCTATTGACGGTTTANCTTGGTCTTGAGACNTTAACCCTATCGATGTATGGAATGGTAGCCTCAAATAGAAACTCAATTGAAGCTACTGAATCGGCGATGAAGTTCTTTATTCTTGGCGCCATTGCTTCGGCGATTTTTCTGTATGGCGTTTCAATCGTTTACGGCGTCACTGGTACCTTATCGCTTGAGCTTATAAAAGTCTCCAATCTACTGGATGGTTTGGAAATGAGAATAGCAGTAGCGTTTATTGCATGTGGAGTTATATTCAAATTTGGTGCATTTCCATTTCATAGTTGGGTTCCAGATTCATACCAAGGCTCCAATACGACAGCAGCAATTTATATCTCCTCAGTTCCCAAGATAGGAGCATTTGCTTTGATCAGCAGGTTATTTTTAGATTCACTGAATGTAATGAGTGAGTTTTGGTCTATATTGATTCTATCCGCTGGCCTGTTATCAATCATTATTGGAAATCTAATTGCATTGATGCAAATCAACCTCAGAAGAATGCTTGCTTACTCTGCAATTGGNCATATCGGTTTTGTTNTGCTCTCATTCTCAATTGTAAATGATGGTGGTATCAGTGCATCAATGACTTATTTACTGATGTATATCCTTATGACTATCTCAGCATTTGCTCTAATTGAGTCAATATCGTCAGAAGATCATCAGCACATTGAGTTGGGTGATCTCAAAGGGCTGAGTAATTCTCACCCTCTGATAGCATTTATGCTTTTATTTTGCATGTTCAGCATGGTGGGTATTCCTCCATTTATTGGGTTTTATGCAAAATGGATCGTTCTGTCAGAATTGGTCAATAATGGAATGCTTTGGTTTGCATTAGTGGGCATAATCATGTCAGTTATCGCTGCATATTATTACTTAAGAGTAGTGTGGTTCATGTATTTTGAGAAAACCGATCAACCCATAGAAAACAAAGGGATGATGAATACACATTCAATAACAAGCATATTCGTTTCAGTCATGCTGCTTTTGATTGGCCTTTACCCCAATCCGATCATAGATTACACACGCATTATTATTTCCTCATTTTTATTGATAGATTAATTAAAAAAGATTAGTATCTTTCAACACAGATGCGGGGTGGAGCAGTCTGGCAGCTCGTCGGGCTCATAACCCGAAGGTCGTAGGTTCAAATCCTACCCCCGCTACCAATTTTGGTTAGGCCCCTTCTGGGGCTTTATTTTTGTGTATTGNNATGGATGAAGTAAGAAAAAATTTAGAAGAGACTTTGCGTGAGCAAATTGAAAAAAAAGGTTATGAATTGATTGAAATTGAGCAACATAGTCTCAGAAAAGGTATTAAAATGGTGCTTTTCATAGATCATGAAAATGGTATCGGAATAGATGATTGCATTTCTGTTTCAAAGGCATCAGAAGTAGTCATTGATGAATTTATAGATCCTGAAAGTTATGAGTTAGAAGTTTCATCACCAGGCCTTGATAGAAAGCTCGTAAAAAAAGAGGATTTTGATCGGTTCATTGGTAAGACAATAAANATAAAGCTTAAAGAAAAATTNAATGATCGTAAGAATTTTAAAGGATTGCTGACTGATCGAAGAGGGGATTTGGTAATCNTAGAAGATGATCAAGTATTTGAGATTCCAATGGACAGTATTGACATTTGTCGAATTGTTCCACAATTTAACTAAAGAGGTAAATTTANATGATCACTGAAATCATTAAAGTAGTGGATACACTCTCTGAAGCTAAGGATGTTGAAAGAGAAGTGATCTTTGAGGCNATTGAGAATGCTTTGGAGTCCACTACTAAGAAAAAATATACAGAAAACATGGATGTAAAAGTCATCATAGATCGCGAATCAGGTGATTATAAAACTTATCGCAGATGGATGGTNTTTGCAGATGATTCTAGGGAATTAGAAGATCCTGACTATGAACTTAGAATGCTTGATGCCGTTGATGTTGATAAAGATGCCAANGAAGGTGAGTACGTNTATGAGGAAATTGAATCGGTAGACTTAGACAGCAGGATTGGTGCACAAATTGCAAAACAGGTTATCGTTCAAAAAGTAAGAGAGGCTGAAAAAAAGAAGGTCATTGATCTTTATCAAGATCGGATAGGCGAAGTTTTGGGCGGTGTAGTTAAGCGTGTTGATAGAAATGGTTTTTATGTTGATGTTGGAAATAATGCTGAGGCATTTCTACCGAGAAGAGAATCGATTGCTAAAGAGGCCATTCGCCCACAAGATCGAATCAAAGCTCTTCTAAAAGACATCAACGATGATTTAAAGGGGCCACCACTCATATTATCCAGAGTAAGTCCTGATTTCTTAATTGAGTTNTTCAAGATTGAAGTACCAGAGATTAACCAAAACCTAATTAATATTGTCGGCGCGTCGAGAGATCCTGGATCAAGAGCAAAAATTGCAGTNAGATCTGATGATAAACGTATCGATGCTGTGGGTGCTTGTGTTGGCATGAGAGGATCGAGGGTTCAATCCGTATCTAATGAGTTAAATGGAGAAAGAATCGATATAATCCTATGGTCTGAGAACAATGCTCAATTCGTTGTGAATGCTATGTCTCCAGCAAATGTTGTCTCAATTGTAGTAGATGAAGAAAATCAAAGCATGGATATTGCGGTTGAAGAAGCAAAATTGTCTCAAGCAATAGGTAAAGGTGGCCAAAATATCAGACTAGCAAGTGAATTGACCCAATGGAAACTCAATGTCTTAAGTGAGACTGAGGCATTAGAGAAAGATGATGAAGAATTACAAAAGATTACTGATTTATTTGTTGAATCACTCTCAGTTGGTGATGATGTAGCTATATTGCTTGCTCAAGAGGGCTTCACTACAATTGAGCAAGTTGCATATGTACCTGTTACGGAACTTCAGAAAATTGAAGGATTTGACGAAACTCTGGTCAATGAACTCAGAGAAAGGGCTCAAGATCAACTTCTCTTGGAGGCTATATCTACAGAGGAAAATCTNGAAGAACATGGACCATCTGATGACTTATTGGCGCTTGGTACAGTGTCAGAAGAGATTGCATACTCCCTTGCAAGAGGTGGTATCAATACAAAAAATCTATTGGCAGAACAATCAATCGATGAATTACTTGAGATAGAGGGTATCGATGAAGAAATGGCTTCATCTATGATACTTGAAGCAAGAGAGGATTGGTTTAAAGAAGGAACTATAGAGAGCTAAACAATTAGGATTTTATCATGTCAACAACAACAGTATCTAAATTAGCAACTGCACTTAAAATCAAACCAGAGAAGTTAATATCTCAGCTCAATGATGCAGGCATCAGTGTTTCAACTGAAGCAGATACTATTACAAATGATCAAAAGTTGACTCTGCTTAATCATCTCAGAGGAAGTCATGGAACAAAGACAGAGATTCAGTCACCAAAGAAACTCACAGTAAATAGAAGATCACAGAGTGAGCTAAAACTCTCTGGAGGTTTTGGTACTTCAAGAACAGTGAATGTCGAAATCAGAAAAAAGGCGACTTATGTCAATAAGGATTCACTCCTAGAAGAAGCAAAAGCGGCTGAAGAAACTGAAAAAATTGAAAGAGAGGCTGAGGAGCAAAAAGCCAGAGAAGAAGCTTTAAAAGAGGAAGCTGTAAAGGCAGATGCATCAATTGATGAGACGTCAGGGTCAGAAATAACTCCAGATCCTCAGATCATTGGCGAACCATCAAAGGACCAGCCTAAGAAGAAATGGAAAAAAACTAAGCATGAAAAGCCATCAGATCCATTTGAAATAAAAGAACTTCATGTTAAGGGAAATGTAAAAAGAAGAAAGAAAAGACAAGTAAGACGCTCTGTCAATTTATCATCTCTGGATCAATCTCATACATTCGAAAAACCCACTCAACCGGTAGTCAAAACCATTGAAATCCCGACATCAATATCACCTCAAGAAATTGCTCAAAAACTTGCAATGAAAGTCAGTGAAGTGATTTCAGTAATGATCGGACAAGGCATAATGGCAACGGGCAATGATCATATTGACCAAGATACCGCCATATTAGTAGTTGAGGAATTGGGTCATAAAGCAATCCCAATGGATGAAAGATCAGTTGAGGATTCTGTATTTGATGAGCAAATAAATGAAAATGAATCCGTTAAAAGACCCCCAGTTGTTACCATCATGGGCCATGTTGATCATGGAAAAACATCACTGCTTGATTATATTCGAAAAACGAAGGTAACCGATGGAGAAGCGGGTGGTATCACACAACACATTGGTGCTTACACCATAGATGTAAAAGATCAAAAAATAACATTCCTTGATACACCAGGTCATGCTGCATTCTCTCAGATGCGTTCGAGAGGTGCGAATATTACAGACATTGTCATCTTAGTTGTTGCCGCAGACGATGGTGTCAAGCCACAGACTGAAGAGGCCATAGAGCATGCTAAAAGTGCTGGGGTGCCAATGATCGTAGCAATTAACAAAATAGACAAACCAGAAGCAAATACCGAAAAAGTTAAGAATGAATTGATGGGGTTGGAAATTATTCCTGAAGAATTGGGTGGAGATGTATTATTTGTAAATGTTTCCGCTCAAAGTGGGGAAGGCATAGAAGACTTACTTGAGTCCATACTGCTTCAAGCTGAATTACTTGACTTAAAGGCACCATCTGAGGGAAGGCCAATCGGGAGTGTTATTGAGTCAGGAGTTGAGAGCGGCAAAGGAGCGGTAGCAACAATTTTGATCAGTGAAGGCAAACTGAACAAAGGTGACTTGATAATTGTTGGTGAGGAATTTGGTCGAGCAAGAATTCTTATGAATGAAATCGGTGACCAGCTCTCTGAAGCTACGCCATCAATGCCCGTTAAGGTTTATGGGTTATCTGGAGCGCCCAATACTGGTGATGAGCTTAGACAAGTTGAATCTGAAAGACAGGCCAAAGAAATCAGCGATTCCAGAAAAGAAAACAGAAAGAAAAATACACTGAATGAGAAGCAAGCACAAAAAATGAAATCCTTTATGGAGTCATCTGATACAGATAAGAAAGTTGTCTCAGTTATGATCAAAGCGGACGTAAGAGGAAGTGCAGAAGCCATTAAGGATTCTTTATTAAAATTATCAAATGATGAAGTTGAGATTGATATCATTTCGAACTCTATTGGTGGAATCACAGAATCTGATTTGAACCTAGCAGAGGCATCTGATGCTTTTGTTATTGGCTTCAATGTTCGTGCTGATAATGCCGCAAGAAAGTTACTTAAGGATTCATCCGTAGAGGTCAAATACTACAGTATCATTTATGAAACCATTGAAGACATCAGTAATATGATATCCGGAATGTCGGCGCCAGTTATCAGAGAAGAAATTTGCGGTTTGGCTGAAGTCAGAGATATATTTGACTCACCATCATTGGGCAAAATAGCAGGATGCTTGGTCATTGATGGAACTGTCATACGATCAAATCCAATAAGGGTATTAAGAGATAATACCGTCATCTACGAAGGCGAATTAGAGTCACTTAGAAGGTTTAAAGACGATGTCAATGAAGTAAAATCTGGAACAGAGTGTGGTATTGGTGTGAAAAACTATAATGATGTAAAAACTGGTGATCAAATCGAATGCTATAGATCTGTGGAAGTAAAAAAATAAAATGGGAAATGATTTCTCTATTAATTCACGAGTTGAATCAAAAATCCATAGAATCATCAGTGAAACAATCATACATGACATAAAAGACCCGAGATTAAGAAACGTATCCATTAATGAAGTCAAACTATCAAGTGATTTAGGACATGCTAAGATATATTGTTCTTCATTAAATTCATCTCTCGGCACCTCTACTGAATTAATCAATCTTATTTCAAAGGCTTCAGGTATTTTTAAGAAAAATATTGGTAAAAGGGTTTCATTAAAAAAGATTCCACAACTCAAGTTCATATTTGATGAGCACGAACAATATGCGAATCAACTGACAGTCTTAATCGATAGTGCAATAGAGAATGACTCAAAAAAATAATATCGATGGAATCCTCTTACTGGATAAGCCATTGATGATGAGTTCAAATCAAGCAATTCAGAAAATTAAGAAAAAGTTCAATATTAAGAAACTTGGACATACTGGTACCCTGGACCCACTGGCAACTGGACTTTTACCAGTTTGCATGGGTAGAGCAACAAGAGTCTCTCAATTCCTAATAGATTCTAATAAAACATACCAGGCAAAAATAAAGCTTGGTGTCAAAACATCAACCGGAGACAAAGAGGGTGAAATCATTGAAGCCTCATCAGCAAGAATCTCACATGATTCTCTGAGCATTGACCAGTTATTACAATCATTTATCGGCAAACAAGAACAGATCCCTCCAATGTATTCAGCTTTGAAGCACAAAGGTGAACGTTTATACAAGTTGGCACTAAAAGGAGTGGATGTTCCAAGAAAAGCCAGATCAATCCAAATACACTCAATAAAACTTCTATCAATCAATAAAAACTGTCTTGAGTTTATTATTGAATGCAGTAAGGGAACTTATATTCGTACACTTGCTGAAGACATCGCGAATAAACTCGGAACAGTTGGTCATATCGATGAGTTACGAAGATTAGATATAAATTGTTTTGATAAACCACAGATGCATGCTTTTGATAAAATAATGGATTCAGCTACTATTCATAAGTATCTATTGCCCATAGATTCACCACTAAGGCATCTAATGAAGGTGGTTATCGGTAAATCAGAATCAAAGATGTTTATGAATGGCCTGTCGATTTCGGTTAATCAAACGTCAATTAAAGACTCTGACTACATAAGAATTTATGACGATGAAAAAAAATTTCTAGGTCTTGGCACCTACTCAGATGAATGCATAAGCCCAAAAATCGTATTCAATGAAATTATTTAGTTCATTAACTTGTTGTTGTAATGTTTAAACTATGTAGAATAGCGACTGAAATTATTAAATATTATTAAATATGACACTAGATACAGATAAAAAAAGAGAAGTGATTGATAGGTATAAAACTTCAGAAATGGACACTGGTTCTCCCAATGTCCAAGTCGCACTTTTGACTCAAAAAATTGAATCATTAACTAATCATTTTAAGACTCATAAGAAAGACAATCATTCTCGTAGAGGCCTATTGATGATGGTAAACAAACGAAGGAAGCTTCTTGATTACCTTAAATCAAAGGACTTTTCATTGTATAAACAATTAATATCTGATCTTGGATTGAGAAAGTAAGTCATATCAATGGTCGATTGACCATAAAAAGGAAGGAAAGTCAGTGAATCAAATATCTAGCGAGATCATAGTCAATGATCAAAAAATCACCCTCGAAACAGGAAAAGTAGCAAGACAGGCAAACGGAGCAGTGATGGCATCATGCGATGGCACTACTGTCCTGGCAACTGTTGCAGCAAAAAGAGAAGCAGCAGAAAATCAAAGCTTCTTTCCACTGTCGGTAAATTATCAAGAAAAAACATACGCAGCTGGGAAAATTCCAGGTGGATTCTTTAAAAGAGAAGGCAGGCCATCGGAAAAGGAAACGCTCATCTCAAGATTAATTGATAGGCCTCTAAGGCCATCATTCAGAGATGATTTCTTGAATGAGGTTCAAGTTGTTATAACTGTTATGAGTCTTAATCCTGAGGTGCAAACTGACGTAATCTCAATGATTGCTGCATCAGCAGCATTATCTATTTCAGACATACCATTCAATGGTCCTATTGCTGGCGTAAGAGTTGGATATATAGACAACAAGTCAGTCATAAATCCGACCGTATCAGAAATGGAGAATTCTGCACTTGACTTAGTTGTTGCAGGATCAACAGATGCCATTCTTATGGTTGAATCTGAAGCAAAAGAGCTTTCTGAAGAAGTCATGCTTGATTGCGTAATGAATGGACACAATGAGATAAAGAAAATTATCGATGGCATTAATGATCTGGTTAAGAAAGCAGGCAAAGAAAAATGGATTCTTGATGAAATTGAAAAAGATGAAACATTAAAAAATAAAGTCAAAGAGATTGCTGGTACTGATATTGAAAGCGCATACTCGATTGTTGAAAAGTCTGAAAGATCTAATCGTCTTGCAGATATCAAGAAAAACACAATTGAACGAATTGCTGAGACAGATGAAGAAATCTCTAAAGATGATATTGCATCTGAAATCAAAAAAATCGAGAAAGAGACTGTTCGATCAAAAATACTCAATGGCGAACCAAGAATTGATGGACGAGATACTAAAACAGTCAGAGATATCAATGTTGATATCAATGTTCTTGAGAGAACACATGGATCTGCTTTATTTACTCGAGGTGAAACGCAGTCTATTGTAGTAACAACATTGGGTTCAGAAAGATCATCTCAAATCATCGATGCACTTGAAGGTGAATACAAAGATAAGTTTATGCTTCACTACAATTTCCCACCATACTCTGTCGGTGAAGTTGGATTCATGGGTTCACCGAAAAGAAGAGAGATAGGTCACGGCAAATTAGCCAGAAGGGCCTTAGAAGCTGTATTACCAAATATGGATGAATATCCATATACGATCAGAATTGTCTCTGAAATAACTGAATCCAATGGTTCTAGCTCTATGGCCACAGTTTGTGGTTCAAGCCTCTCATTGATGCATGCCGGTGTTCCAATCAAGTCACACGTTGCAGGCATTGCAATGGGACTGGTCATGGAAGGTGATAATTATAAAGTCTTGACTGATATTCTGGGCGATGAAGATCATCTTGGTGATATGGACTTTAAAGTTGCAGGTACTGACAATGGAATCACTGCACTTCAAATGGACATAAAGATAGCTGGTATTACTGAAGAAATCATGAAAGATGCACTCAGTCAGGCAAAAGACGCAAAAGACCATATTCTTAAGATAATGAATGATGCCATATCATCACCGTCAGAGGAGTACTCACCTTATGCACCATCTATTATTAGCATGACGGTACCTAAGGATAAAATACGAGACGTAATAGGAAAAGGTGGAGCAACAATAAGATCAATCACTGAAGTAACTGGAGCCCAAGTCGATATCAATGATGATGGAATTGTTACGATTGCATCTGTGGATCAAGAATCAGGCCTTAAAGCAAAAGAGAAAATAGAATTACTCACCGCTGATGTTGAGGTCGATAAAATCTATGAAGGAAGAGTAGCTAAAATTATGGATTTTGGAGCATTTGTTACAATCCTTCCAGGTAAAGATGGTCTGGTTCATATTTCTGAGATCTCTGAAGAACGAGTAGAGTCAGTTGATGATGTGCTCAGCGTAGGACAAGTAATTAATGTCAAGGTGATTGAAGTTGATCGTCAAAATCGGATCAGGCTTTCAATGAAAGCAATTAAAGATTAATTATCTTGTATCTTTAAACTGCTTCTCGGTAATTTCTCTTCGCTCCTGGGCTTCGAGAGTATATGTAGCAACTGGCCTTGCCTCAAGTCGCTTTAGGCCGATCTCTTCTCCAGTTTCTTCACAGTATCCAAATGTGCCCTCATCAATCTTGACAAGAGAAACTTGAATCTTTCTTAGAAGTTTTCTTTCTCGATCTCGTGTTCTAAGTTCTAGTCCAAATTCTGATTCTTGAGTCGCACGATCATTTGGATCAGCCAAGTTATTGCTGTCAGTCTTTAAATGTTTTACTGTTTCCTCAGCCTCAATTTCTAATTGCCCTTTCCATGCCAGAAGAAGCTTTTTAAAATGCTTCAGTTGTGGCTTTGACATATACTTTTCTCTTGCCTTTGTTTTATATGGCTTCATCCCGAATTGCTCGAGAAGTGAACCATATTCTTTTTGTGTTTTCTTTCTTGGCATTGATGTAGTAATTTTGAAAAAAGAAAAATTATACTCTGAAAAACAATTTTGTGAATAGATATCTGTTCTTAATTATTTTATTTTGTTTTTAGGATTCCAGTCACTATCTCGATGCATAAACTCTACATCTGTATAGATGCCGCCTCGCACATTAAATTTTGACTTAAAATGTAGATACCTGGGTGACAGTAAATCCATTAAGTGTCTATAAATTGTTCCAGTGACAGCTTCATGATATGCACCTTTATCACGATATGAGGCCATGTAAAGTTTAAGCGATTTCAATTCAACGCAAAGTTTCTCAGGAACATATTCAAGATACATTTTCGCAAAATCAGGCTGACCAGTCATTGGGCACAAGCATGTAAATTCAGGAATTTTTATCTTAACTAAGAAATCATCATGGATATTTGGATTGTCAAATGTCTCTAGAAGATTTTTATTGGATTCTTGATTCATGTTATTGCCTCATTTTTTCAATTTAAATATGTATATAAGAAACAATATATTTTAAAATGAACCATTATCTTTTAATAGTGTTGTATGCGTCTCAGTAAAATCAAACTTTCAGGCTTTAAAACGTTCGTAGAACCGACAACACTGACTCTGCCTTCAAATTTAGTAGGGATCGTTGGGCCAAATGGATGCGGCAAATCCAATGTTATTGACGCTGTTAGATGGGTTCTAGGTGAATCATCCGCTAAATATCTTAGAGGCGAGTCAATGTCAGATGTAATTTTCAATGGGTCCGCATCAAGAAAGCCTGTCAGCAATGCTTCGATTGAGCTTTTCTTTGATAATTCAGAAAAGAAAATTGTTGGTGAATTCGCTCAATACAATGAAATATCAACACGAAGAGTGATTACGAGAGATGGCCAATCAGAATATTATCTCAATGGAACAAAATGCAGAAGAAAAGACATTACCAATCTTTTCTTAGGCACTGGTTTAGGGCCTAGAAGCTATGCCATCGTTCAACAAGCGATGATTTCTAGTTTGATTGAAGCAAAGCCAGATGAAATGAGGGTTTTCTTAGAAGAGGCATCTGGGATTTCAAAATACAAACAAAAAAGAAAAGAAACCGAATCGAGAATTAAAAATACCAGAGAGAACTTAAATCGACTCAATGATCTAAAGGAAGAGATTGATAAACAAATCATGCGATTAAAGAAACAAGCAAGAGATGCTGAAAAATATAAAGAACTCAAGAACAGAGAAAAAGATATAGAAGGCGAGATTATCTACTGCAAAATTTCCGATATCGATAAAAAATTAGAGCAGAATGATAGCGAATCAAAATCTTATAGGGATACATATGATGATCGACTGACAAAACTTAGAAAAGTTGAAGCTGATATAGAAGAACTTCGTATTAAAAATAACGAAGTAAATGAGTCTTTTAATTTTAAACAAAAAGATCATTTTGAGATTCAAGCCAATATTGCAAGGATCGAGCAATCAATTGAATATGAAAAGGAATTGGAATCTCAAAAATCAATCAATGCTCAGGAAATCAAGAAAGAACTCGATCGTATTAAAGTTGAATACTCTGAGGATCAGATTGAATTGGAAAGAATCAATGCTGAACTTGACTCAAAAAACAACTCTAATCAAGCAAATAAAATTAATTTATCTCAACTTGAAAATGAACTAAAAACTACTTCTGATAGTTTGATTACAGAAGATGAGCTAAATGAACGACTCCGAACAGAGCTCAATGAATTGAAGACAACTTTTGAAAGTGAGTCAGTTAGGATCAATCTCCTAGATAAGCAATCTACAGAACAAAACCGTCAAAAACAAATCATCATAAATGTTCATCAGCTCAAGGACAGTTTTATGGCTTTGAAGTCTTCATTAGAAGAATCAATCGCTGATTTCGGTAAAGAAACATCACAAAAGATAAGCAATCAGATTAATCGACTTGAGGATAAAATTAATCAACTATCATCTGAATACGAGGATACTGAATTAAAAATCGCCGAGAATGAAGAACAACTTTCTAAATCCAAAGAAATCACTGCACAAACAAAGCTATTAATTGATGAATTAACTGAAAAGAAAAATCAATCTGACCAAAAGAAAGTTAATTTGGCGAATCTTAGAAATACTCATAGCCAGAAACTGACAAATTTAAGGGAGAGGGTTCAAGACGCTGAACTAAAAACAGAGTCGCTCAAAACTTCACAACAAGGACTTCAAACTGCCATCACCAGATTAGAAGCGCAGATGACTCAACTAAAATCAAGATCACTGGAATTAACAGCAAAGGAAAATCCTCAAACATCGATCAATGATGATCAGAAGCTAGAACTGGAGTCCCTTCTCAATATGAGCTTAGAAAGTGAGAAATCTCTAGAGATTGAGAGAAAAAAACAAGAAGAAATGCAGTCACATTTAAGAAACCAAGAAGTCGATCGAACGAATCTAAACGCATCAGTAAACCAAGCAAGAGAGGACGTAGAAAAATATAAACTGAAACAAAAAGAATATGAGGTCAGAAAGGAATCTTTAAATGAACAGCTGATTTCTATGGGTCTTGATTATGCATCCATTGATGAAAAATCATCTAGTAAAGATATGACCCTGGATTCGCTTTCATTAGAACTTGAAAAAATATTAAGGGGAATCGATCGTCTTGGTGCGATTAATCTTGCTGCTGAGGCTGAATTTAAGGAAGAAAGCAAGCGAATGGAAAAACTTGATGAACAATTTGAAGATCTTAATCGAGCACTGGAGACGTTAACCAGTGCAATCAAACAAATTGATGATGAATCAAAATCTCGATTCACTGAAACTTTTGAGAAAGTTAATGAAGGGCTTTCAAAACACTTTCCGCGGCTATTTGATGGCGGTAAAGCCTACCTTGAACTTGAAGACAATGATGCGTTGAATGGCGGTGTTTTTGTCATGGCGAGACCCCCTGGTAAGAGAAACAGCAATATTCACCTTCTTTCTGGTGGTGAAAAAGCTTTGACTGCTGTTGCACTCTTATTCTCTATATTTGAACTAAACCCAGCACCTTTTTGTCTTCTGGACGAGGTTGATGCACCTCTCGATGACACAAATGTGGCTAGATTCTGTGAAATTGTAAAAGAAATGAGTAGCAATGTTCAGTTTGTTGTCATTACACACAATAAAACAACAATGGAACTCACCAAACAATTAATCGGTGTAACAATGAGTGAGCCAGGTGTTTCAAGGCTGGTTTCAGTTGACCTCGATGAGGCCATTGAGCTATCAGAAACGCCCGAAGCATCCTGATGGATATAGCGTGGGTTATACTGACATTAGTTTTCGTCATACTTTTACTGATACTACTATTCAACAAAAAAGCGAAAGAAAAACCAAATCGTGAAATAAACATTCATGAAAAAATAGTCATCAATGACATAAACAACCAAAAAACGAATACACCGAGTCGAAGAATATCACTTTCAGAAAATGATTTAAGCTTGAAAGAACTGATACAAATATTTAAAAACTATGAGTTGAAATTGAATAGCAGTGGAATATTTGAAAAAAAAATAAACGCAGATTCATCATATTATGTAGCAAATTTAAACGAACCTGGTTATTTCAAAAATGATAAGGAAATCAAAGGCTTTACATTTTTCTATATTGCGAAGAATCACATCTTCGATAGACATATTTCAGATCAAATGGAGAAAGATTCTGACATGGTACTGAAACAGCTCAATGGCGTATTGCTTGAAAATATTACAAATGAATAATATCCACGATGTATGAAAGGCATTGAATTAGAAATTAGAAAACTGATAGATGAAATAAACTTTCATAACTATCAATATCATGGAATGGATGACCCAAAAATATCAGACCAAGAGTTTGATCAAATGGTCAAAGCTCTTCATGATTTGGAGAAAAAATATCCTCAACACATTCAAGTTGATTCACCAACACAGAGGGTTGGGTCAAAACCCATCGATCGTTTTATTCAAATTGACCATTTAACACCCATGCTTTCATTGGATAATGTTTTCTCAATGGATGAGTTAATGTCTTTTGAAAAAAGAATAAAAGATAAGCTCTCCTTAAAAGAAGACATTGAGTTCATCGCTGAACCAAAGTTTGATGGTGTCGCAGTAAATTTATTATATGAATCTGGAAAATTATCTTATGCAACAACAAGGGGTGATGGGAAAACAGGAGAGGATGTTACACACAATGTCCTAACGATCAAATCGATACCCATAACACTCAATACATCATCTCCTCCTGAGAAAGTCGAAATACGAGGGGAAATCATTATCTCAAAGAATGATTTTGAGAAGATGAACCGAGAAAATGAAGAAAAGAATCTGAAGGTTTTTGCAAATCCTAGAAATGCTGCAGCTGGAAGCATACGTCAACTGGATCCGAATATTGCAAAGGTTAGACCATTGCGCTTTTATGCTCATGGATACGGGCTACTCTCCAATGAGAATGATTTCAATAACCACAGCGATGTCATCAAATATCTAAATGACTCAGGGATTGTGGTCTCACCACTATCACAGCTATTAACTGGCGCTCATGAATGTGACAAATATTATAAGAAAATAGATTCTGCAAGAGGTTCGCTCGATTTTGAAATTGATGGTGTTGTTTATAAGGTCAATAAGATTTCTTATCAAAAAGAACTTGGTTTTGTTTCAAAAGCACCAAGATGGGCAATTGCTCATAAGTTTTCTTCTGTTGAGGTTGAGTCAAGAATCTTAGATGTTGATTTCCAAGTTGGCAGAACTGGAACAATCACACCAGTTGCAAAATTGGATCCAATCAAAGTGGGAGGAGTAATGGTCAGCAATGCAACTCTACATAATATGGATGAAATCAGTCGAAAAGACATTCGCAATGGTGACCATGTATTTGTAAGAAGAGCCGGCGATGTCATACCAGAGATCGTGTCTGTTAATAAGAAAAAAAGAGGTCAGCAAACAAAAAAAATTGTCTTCCCTTCACAGTGTCCTTCATGCGGTTCAGTAATCGTCAGAAAAGAGGGGGAGAGTGCCGCTAAATGTAGTGGAGGGAATGCCTGCCCCGATCAGATAAAAGAAGGACTCAAGCACTTTGTTTCTAGAAATGCTTTTGATATAGAAGGACTGGGCGAAAAAATTATAGATCAATTGCTTGATTCTAACTTGATCAAAACCACTTCTGACCTTTTTTCTTTAAATATTGATGAATTAATATCATTGGAGAGGATGGCTGAAAAGTCTTCTCAAAACCTCTTAACATCAATTGAATCATCAAAAATTATAAGTTTCGAAAGATTTATATATGCCCAAGGAATCAATGATGTCGGGCTTGCTACATCAAAGTCTCTTGCTGAAAGTTTTTCTTCATTGGAAGAACTTATAAACACAGAAATTGAAGAATTACTAATGATTCGTGATATTGGGCCAATTGTTGCAAACAGTATTTTAGATTTCTTTAAAAACATTAAAAATATAGAAAATATCAATCGTTTGATTGAAATGGGTGTAAAAATAATCTATCAATTAGAAAATGACAGTCAAATACTGAGTGATAAAATCTTTGTCATAACGGGTACACTAAAAAATATGACAAGATCCGAAGCCAGAAACTTTATTGAAAATAATGGGGGAAAGGTCACATCTGCAGTTTCCAAAAATACCAATTACTTAATTGCTGGTGAAAATCCAGGCTCAAAAATGAAAAAAGCAGAAGATATTGGTGTTAGTATCATTAATGAGGATCAAATGCTGGATTTAATCAAATATGGATAAAACCATAAATAAGCCAATGCAAGCAGAAATGCCCTTTGCAATCGTTCAAGGTGAGCAGCTTACTGAACTACCAAAAGATCTCTACATCCCTCCTGTTGCTCTTCAAGTCTTTCTTGAAGCCTTTGAAGGTCCGCTTGATTTGTTGTTGTATTTAATAAGAAAACAGAATCTAGATGTTATAGATATCCCAATTGCAGAAATTACAGAACAATATGTCGACTATATTAATCTGATGCAAGACCTTGAGCTCAGTTTAGCGGGAGAATATTTACTCATGGCAGCAATGCTGGCCGAAATTAAATCAAAAATGTTATTGCCTATTTTTGAAGAAATTGAAGAAGAAGACGATCCAAGGGCAGAATTGGTCAGGAGATTACTGGAGTATGAGAGATATCGAACTGTTTCTGAAGAGATTGATTCATTGAATAGAGTAGAGCGAGATATATATTTATCGGCTGCTGAAACTGGAAATTATCAGCAACCCGATATATTACCAGATATAGAATTACCGGATCTGGTTATGGCTTTTCAAGAAGTACTCAAAAAAGCAGAAATGTTTTCTACCTTGCACTTCATGAAAGAACCACTATCAGTCAAAGAGAGAATGTCAGAAATATTGGAAAAAATTAATGGAAAGGATTTCATTAAATTTGAAGATTTATTTGATCTTCAGGAACAAAAGATTGGTTTGGTTGTGACATTCTTGGCAATTCTAGAACTGATGAAAGAATTATTAATCGAGGTGGTACAAGCTCAAGAGTTTGGGATCATTCACGTTAAAATGCTTGTTGAAAAGGAGATTCATGAATCAAATTAAAAATATCGTTGAAGCATTATTGCTATCTTCTGGCGAACCCCTGTCTGCAGATCGGATACATAAAATAATCAATTCAAAAGAATCATGTACTAAAGCAGATATCCTTGAAGCAATTGACTCACTGAAAAATGATTATGAAAATAAAGAAATTGAAATATCCAGAGTTGCGAGTGGTTTTAGAATACAAGCAAAATCATCCATCAATGACTTTTTAAATATCATCTATGCTGAAAAAACACCAAGATATTCAAGGGCTTTAATGGAAACATTATCTATCATAGTTTACAATCAGCCTGTCACAAGAGGAGACATCGAATCAATAAGGGGTGTCTCAGTAAGCAGTAGCATTATGCGAACACTTACAGATCGTAATTGGATCAAAATTGTTGGTTACCGAGATGTGCCTGGTAAGCCTGCAATGTTCTCAACTACAAATGAGTTTTTAGACTATTTTGGTTTAGAAAAACTGAGTGAGTTACCAGACCTACCAGACATTAAAGAGCCACAAAACCTGAGCTTAGATCTAGAATCAGAAACGACAAATGAGATGGCTCAAATTTCAACTGAACAGCTGAATTAGAAATATCTACTGGCAATCAATACTCTGACCAGTAATATCTCTGCTTTCATCAGAAATCAACCAAACATATTTACCCATCAAATCGATTGGCTCTAATAATTTATCCTCATCTTCATATGGATAGGCCTCTTTCCTCATCTTCGTTCTAGTTGCGCCAGGATTAATGCAGTTAAATCGAATATTTGATACATCCTCATGCTCTGAGCTTAAGATCTGCGACAGTGCTTCAATGCCAAACTTAGAAACAGAATAAGCACCCCAAAATGCTTTTCCAATTTTTCCAACACCACTTGAGGTGAATATGACAGATGCACTATCTGATTCATATAATGCAGGCAATAGAGTTTTGGTTAATAAAAACTGAGCAGTTAAGTTGACGTGAATTGTTCTAACCCAAGTTTCGGAATCATAATGTGCGATTGGTGTGCGATCGCCCAGTATACTCGCATTCAATAGTAAACCATCTAACTTACCGAATTCACTCATTAAGTTTTCAAGAATCATTTGATAATCATTGCCATCTGCTTTTTCTAGGTCCATAAGAGATATCATCGGTTCAGTGTAATTGAGCCCAACGATTTCATCATAAACGGCCTCAAGTGACTCAAGACTCCTACCAAGCAAAATTACTTTGGCTCCAAGGCTTGCATAGGTTATAGAGGCTGTTTTACCTATCCCTTGATTAGCACCCGTAACCATAATAATTTTATTTTTCAGCTGAAGTTCAGACAATTTCATTTACCTCAATTAGGTCATCAATTAAAAACTCTGCCTCCCACGATGCTGGATTATCATCTGCGACTCTATATCCATATGTGCAAGCAATCGATCTAAAGTGTGCGGCTCTTGCTGCATCGATGTCTTTTTGAGCATCACCAACATAATACACATTATTTCGATCATATGATTTGCCACTATTTTTTAGCGCCTTTATCAATGGCTCAGGATTAGGTTTTCTTTGCTTAACTTGATCTCCGCATACTAAAGTTTGCATTCTGTCTAGAAGATTATATTGCCTCATTAATGGCATTGTGAATCGACTTGATTTGTTGGTCACAATACCAAAATCAATGTCTTTTGAATCCAAACTATCTAAAAGGTTATTTGCATTATTAAATAGCTTACATTCTTGACCGAGTACAGATTCATAAATATCAAGATATCGTTCATATCTATCACTCTCTATAACTGGATCATCACTAAATGCGACTGAAAATATACCCAATACTCCATTTGAAACCTGAGGTCTAACTTTGTCATAAGGGACCGTTTCCATTTTTTCTTCGCTCAAAAGAATGCTCAGTGCTAAATACATATCAGGAGCGGTATCAATTAGTGTTCCATCAAGATCAAACAAAACAATTTTTTTATTAGTCATTGCTAATCTTTTTAAAATGCATCATGTAATTGACATCAACATCGTCCGAAAGTGAAAATACAGTCGTAATTGGGTTGTATGTCACTCCAATCAACTCGACTAGTTCAAGCCCAGCTGACTTTGACCATTTTTCTAATTCTGATGGCTTGATGAAGCAATCAAATTCATGGGTTCCTTTTGGGAGTAAATTAAGTATGTACTCTGCACCAATTATTGCCATGGCATAAGATTTTATATTCCTATTGATGGTTGCAAAATAAAGGTCTCCGCCTTCGATGACAATATCAGAGCATGCTTTGATTGTTTCTTCTGGTGATGGTACATGCTCAAGCATTTCCATACATGTTAAGACATCAAATTTATTCTCATGTTTTAAGG
Organism: Gammaproteobacteria bacterium; assembly: GCA_002718375.1. The sequence continues at coordinate 14,894 of PBEI01000021.1, read as the reverse complement.
CATAATCTTCGATTGTGCTCTGACTATATTTAATATTCGTTATATTTGATTTGTCTTTATGAATATTTGCAACTGCTAAGCCCTTTTTGGCCATATCAATTCCGTGAACCTCAGATGCGACACTCGCAAGTGCTTCAGTGAGTATTCCACCGCCACATCCAACATCAATAGCTGTTTTTCCGTCTAAGCTACTATTTGCTCGTATGTATTCGAAACGAAGTGGATTGAGTTTATGGAGTGGTGCAAAACTTCCGTATGGATTCCACCATTCGTTCGCTAAATCATTGAACTTATCTACTTCCTCTGTATTGATATTATCTCTCTGATCCATTGATCATAAATCCTTATTTAATAGGGTTTTAAACGTAAAAAACCATTAATGATGTGTTAAAATTATACATAGATATTCATTCATATACCTGTGTATTGAAAAGCTACAATTTAACATTCGTAAAAATAAACTAATTAGTGCCATGACAGATAAAATTTCTCAGATTAATTTAGAAGATGAAATGAAGAAATCCTATCTGGATTATGCAATGAGTGTAATTATTGGACGAGCATTGCCTGATGTCAGAGATGGATTGAAACCAGTTCATAGAAGAGTCCTCTATGCTATGAAAGTACTTGGTAATGATCATACGAAAGCTTACAAGAAGTCTGCCAGAATCGTTGGTGATGTAATTGGTAAATATCACCCTCATGGAGACAGTGCAGTTTATGAAACCATTGTAAGAATGGCTCAGGACTTTTCACTGCGATATACCCTTGTTGATGGTCAAGGAAACTTTGGATCAATCGATGGTGATAGAGCAGCTGCTATGCGATACACAGAAGTTAGGATGGAAAAGATCACTCAAGAACTTCTTGCTGATATCGACAAGGATACAGTTGATTTTATTCCCAACTATGATGAATCTGAAGAAGAACCTGCGGTACTACCAACTCGGTTACCCAATCTCCTGATCAATGGATCTGCTGGAATCGCCGTTGGTATGGCCACCAATATTCCACCTCATAACTTAAAAGAAATCATCGATGGATGCCTATTTATACTGGACAATGAACAAGCAAGCATCGATGACCTGATTAAACTCATTCCTGCGCCAGATTTTCCAACTGCTGCCACAATCCATGGTATAGATGGAATTAAACAAGCTTATGAAACTGGAAGAGGGCGTGTTCATGTTAGAGCAAAAACCTCGATTGAAGAAAATGGAGACCGTGAATCTATCGTTGTTTCTGAGCTTCCATACCAGGTTAATAAAGCCAGATTAATTGAAAAGATTGCTGAACTGGTCAGAGATAAGAAAATAGAAGGCATCTCAGAAATTCGAGATGAATCTGATAAAGATGGACTAAGGGTTGTAATTGATCTCAAGAGAGGAACAGTTTCTGATGTGCTTTTAAATAATTTGTATAAGCAAACGCTTTTAGAAAGCACATTCTCTATCAATATGGTCGCTCTGTCTAATGGACAGCCGAAACTAATGAATCTTAAAGAAATGCTTGATGCATTCCTCTCACATAGGCGTGATGTGGTAACCAAAAGAACCATCTATGAGCTGAATCGGTCTATTAACAGAGCTCACATATTAGAGGGCCAGACAATTGCTTTGACAAATATCGATGAAATGATTGCCATCATTAAGAAATCTAAAACGCCTGCAGAAGCACAAAAAGCATTAGTTTCTAAACTATGGAAAGTAGGAAAAGTCAAAGACATGCTGAAGAAAGCTGGAAATGTTTCCACCATTCCTAAACACCTTTTGAATATTGAAAACTTTGGTATCGAAAAAAGTAAATATCGACTTTCTTCGGAGCAGGCCAAAGCCATTCTTGATTTAAAACTTAATCGCTTAACTGGACTTGAACAGGAAAGTATTTTTAACGAATATTCTGACTTACTTGAGGATATCAAGCGATTCACTATGATTCTCTCTAATCCAGACGAGCTGACATCTGTTATTAGAGAAGAACTAATTAAAACACAGGAAACATATGGTGATGAAAGAAGAACAGAGATTGTTGAATTCTATTCAGACCTGACTGATGAAGATCTTATACCAGAAGAAGATCTCATCGTGACATTATCAAAAGAAGGTTACGCAAAAACACAGCCACTTGACACTTACCAAGCTCAGAATCGAGGTGGAACTGGTAAGCGTGCAGCATCATTGAAGGATGAGGACTTTGTTTCAAAATTATTTGTGGCCAATACACATGACACATTGCTTTGCTTTTCAAGTTATGGAAAAGTTTATTGGATAAAAGTATATCGCCTTCCTAGAGGTGGAAGAAACGCAAAAGGGCGACCAATTGTAAATCTCTTACCATTAGAAAAGGATGAACGTATTCAAGCAGTTCTTCCTGTGAAAGAATTCAATGATGATCAATTCATATTCATGGCGACAGAAACAGGGAGCGTCAAGAAAACAAAATTATCTGCTTACTCAAGACCCATGAAATCTGGTATTAAAGCAATCAAACTCAGAGATGGAGATCGCGTTGTCAATGCAGAGATAACTGATGGCACTAAAGAGATTATGCTTTTCTCAAATTCTGGTAAATCAATTAGGTTTAAAGAATCTGATGCAAGGCCAATGGGACGAGTATCGCAAGGTGTCAGAGGTATGCGGATTGATAAAAATCAGAAAATTATTTCTCTTGTTGTCCTTGAGGAAGGAAATATTCTTGTAGCAACTGAAAATGGTTATGGTAAACAGACATTAACAGATGAATTCTCTATTCAAAAAAGAGGTGGGAAAGGCGTAATTGCAATCCAAACATCGGATAGAAATGGAAACTTGATTGGTACAAAACAGGTTAGTACAGGCGATGAAGTCATGTTCATTAGTACCTCAGGTAACCTGATTCGGACTCGAACTGATGATATATCTATTATTGGAAGAAATACTCAGGGTGTCAGACTTATAAGACTGTCTGAAGACGATAAATTGTTGGGCATGGAGAAAGTCATCAGTGAAGATGATGAGGAGTAAATATGTCAAAAGATATATTCAACTTTTCTGCTGGCCCTGCAGTAATTCCTGATTCAGTAATAGATAAGATAAATCTTGGACTTGATGACTTTGATCGTGGAATGTCAATCATTGAAGTATCTCACAGAAGTGATGCTTTTAAGGAGTTCGCTAAATCTTCTGAATCTTCATTGAGGAATTTACTGAATATAAGCGAAGAGTATTCTGTTCTATTTCTTCAAGGTGGAGCTACACATCAGTTTGCTCTTATCCCGATGAATTTTTCTAAAAATGGTGTACTTGATTATCTTGTAACTGGAGCATGGTCGAAAAAGGCAAGCAAATATGCAAGTAAGATATCGGATGTCAATATAGTATCTGATTCATCTTCAAATAACTTTACAGATGTAGCGGATTTAAATAGTTGGAATATCTCAGATAATGCAGATTACTTTTTCTATTGTGCTAATGAGACAGTTCATGGATTGGAAATTCATGATCCAATTGAAACAAGCTCACCTGTCATATGTGACATGTCATCAACAATTGCCTCCAGACCCATAAACGTTAATAAGTATGATTTAATTTTTGCAGGCGCTCAGAAAAATCTAGGCATAGCTGGTGTAACCATCGTTATTGTAAAAAATAAACTCTTATCAGGTGTAAATACAGAATTACTGCCCATGTTTAATTATTCAGCTCATGCCAATGAAGCATCAATGCTCAATACATCTCCAGTTTTTTCTTGGTACGTTTCAGGTTTGGTATTTGATTGGATACATGAGCAAGGGGGTGTTGAAGAAATGGCTCGAATGAATAAATTGAAGTCAGATCTGCTCTATGACTACATTGATCAATCAGAGTTTTACAACAATCCTGTGTCAAAGACTTATAGATCTTGGATGAATATACCATTTACTCTCTCTAGGGATGGTCTCGATGATAAATTTCTTTCATCTGCAGAAGAATTAGGTCTATTGAATCTGAAGGGCCATAGAACCGTTGGAGGAATGCGTGCAAGTGTGTACAATGCGATGCCAATCGAAGGAATTAAAAGATTAATATCCTTCATGGATGAATTTGCAAAATTACACGAATAGAATGTACAAAATCTTAAAGCTCAATAACATTGCCCAAGAAGGCCTTAACGTCTTTGGATCAAATGAATATCATTGTGGTGGTGATGTCACAAACCCAGATGCAATCATCCTGCGTTCATTTGATATTCATGAAATGGATATTCCAATAGCATTAAAAGCAGTTGGTAGAGCTGGCTCAGGTGTAAACAATATTCCAATTGATAAATATACTGAAAATGCAATTCCAGTATTTAATGCTCCTGGCGCTAATTCTAATGCTGTCAAAGAGCTTGTTTTAGCCTCTATATTAATCACTGCCAGAAATATACATAACGCCATCAAATATGTTGAATCAGTTAAACACTCAGAGAATCTAAAAGATGATATTGAGCATGGGAAAAAAGAATATGTTGGTTTTGAGTTACCAACAAAAACTCTTGGTGTAATTGGTTTGGGTCAGATAGGTGTAAAAGTTTCCAATGCGGCATATGATCTTGGAATGAATGTAATTGGTTATGACCCTCTTATCACTGTTGATAATGCGATCAATCTTCAGCCTGGAGTTCAAAAAGTAAGTGACCTGAAAGAATTACTAACCATCTCAGATATCATTACTATTCACATACCTTACAAGAAAGAAACTGAAAACTTCATTGGAGATAATGAAATCAAAACACTCAGAGATGGAACTATTGTTATCAATCTATCTAGAGAAGCAATTGTTGACTCTGATGCTGTTTTAAAAAATCTTGATTCAAATAAAATTAAGACTTACGTAACTGATTTTCCCACTGAGGCAATGATTAATCATGAAGATGTCCTTGTAATGCCGCATTTGGGTGCGTCTACAAAGGAAGCTGAAATAAATTGTGCTGTAATGGTCGCAAGCAGTCTTAAATCTTATCTTGAAACTGGCAATATATTTAATTCTGTGAATTTTCCTGATGTTAAATTAGGTGTCAATTCACCGCATCGACTCACAATTACAAATAAAAATGTGCCAAATATTATAGGCCAGTTTACATCCATCTTGGGTAATGCAGGAATCAATATCGACGACCTCTCTCATAAGGTATTGGATGAAATTGGCTATACTATCCTAAATGTTGATAAACCAATTAAAGAAATTGTTTTACATGAGATATCTAATATAAAAGGCGTCATGAAAACTAATATACTTTTTTAAGTTATGCGTGTTTCATATTTAGGACCAAAGGGATCATTCACCCAAATTGCTCTGACTAAGTATTTTGGTGATGATCTTGTTCAAGTTTCTCAGAAAACTATTGGAGATGTATTCAGAAGTGTTGAACTGAATGATTCAGACTATGGAATAGTTCCTATTGAGAATTCTTTTGAGGGATCTGTAAACAACACTCATGATTTACTGATTGGTTCGGATATACAAGTCTATGATGAAATACAAATCAGAATCAATCAGTGCTTAGTTGCAAAAACCAATGATATCAGTGAGATACAAATGATCTATTCACATCCACAGTCATTCGGGCAATGCCAAAAATGGCTTAAGAATAATCTCCCAAATGCTCAATTGATTCCAGTATTAAGCAACTCTGAAGGTGCCGAAAGAATAACCTCGCATAATGAAGCGTGTATTGGCTCAAATAATCTAGCTAATTTATATAGTTTAAATTTACTCAATGAAAATATCGAAGACTCAAAAGAAAATACAACTCGATTTATTATATTGAGCCATACACAGCAAGATAAATCTGATAACAGTAAGATTTCTTTGATAATTACTCCGCCAAATAGTGATGCATCTGGATCTTTATATAATCTCCTAAAGCCTTTTGCTACCGAAGATATAAATCTGCTAAGAATTGAATCACGACCGTTGAGAGGTCAATTATGGCGTTATGTTTTTTTCATTGATTGTGAAGGACATATTGATGATAAAAATATTCAAAATGCAATGAATACTCTGGATGATCAAGATATAAATGTCAAAATTCTAGGTTGCTATCCCAGCTGTAAAAGTTCATGAGTATCAAGTTAAATAGTCTTTCAGCAACTTCCAATACAAAAATAAATGGCTGCATAAATGTTCCTGGTGATAAGTCGATATCACATAGGGCAATTATTATTTCATCCATTGCTAATGGAAGAACGAGTATTAAAGGCTACCTAAATTCAACAGATATTGACGCGACTATCAATGCCTGTCGAGTCATTGGGGCTGATATTAAGGAAGATATAGACTCATTGATTATTGATGGAAATAATCTCGAACAAAGACATGGAGATAATGTTGAACTTAACTTTGGTAACTCAGGAACATCTATGAGATTAATGATGGGAGTTCTTTCAGCTCAAAATTTTTCTTCTGTTCTAAAAGGTGATGATTCCCTCACTCAAAGACCGATGAATAGAGTTACGAATCCTTTACTTAGAATGAATGCAGATATAAAAACGTCTGAAGGCAAACCGCCTGTATATATTAATCCAGTTTCCTTTTTAAAATGTGTAGATCACACTATAGAAATTGCAAGCGCACAAATTAAATCTTCAATTATGTTAGCTGGTCTTTATGGTGATGGTGCTTTCAAGATAATAACTCCACAATCTAGAGACCATACTGAAATCATGTTGACTGAATTTGGGTGCAATATCTCAGTTAAAGCAGATTCAATTGAATTAGTACCTGGAAAACTCATTACGCCAAATCATATAGAAATTCCTGGCGATATTTCATCTGCTGCATTTTTCATCATCGGATCAATCATCTCTAGTGACAGTCAAATAAAAATTGATAATGTTGGTCTTAATCCATTAAGAACAGGTTTCATAAAGATCCTTAAAATGATGGGTGCAAATATACAGATTTCAAATGAAAGAATAATCAATGGCGAACTTATTGGAGATATTTATACAGAATCTTCAATACTAAATGGAATTGATATACCAAAAGAGCTGATATCAAGCTCAATCGATGAATTACCTTTAATTGTTTTAGCGGCGAGCCAGGCCAATGGAAAAACCTCGATTAGAAATGCAGAAGAGCTGAGAGTAAAAGAATCAGATAGAATTCGGTCAATGATAAGAATGATGGATAAATTTAGAATCTCAACTGATGAATTTCCAGATGGTATGAATATCTATGGAGGCTCAATTATAGGTGCTCGGGTCAACAGTTTTGGTGATCACAGAATTGCAATGACCGCACTAATGGCATCGCTTGTTTCTGATGGTGATATTCTGGTTGAGGATTGCAAGAATATCGACACATCATTTCCAACATTTATTGAAACTGCTAATAATCTCGGTATGGATATTAATAAAAATGACTAATGTCATTACAATCGATGGGCCAAGTGGCGTAGGCAAAGGAACCATATCTGAATATTTATCAGATCAGCTTAAATGGAACTATCTAAACAGTGGTGCACTGTATAGAGCAATTGCATGGGTTGCTAGAAATGACTCGATAAATTTGGATGATATAATTGGACTCGAATGTGCATCAAAAAATATTGAATTTTCACTTAAAAGTAAAAAACTTAAAATTGTATACAAAAATAAAGAAATTGGTTCACTGATATACAACGAAGAAGTAGCAAAAATTGCCTCTAAAGTATCCTCAAAACCCAAAGTTCGTCAATCAATCATAAATATTCAAAGATCTTTTAAAAAAGAACCAGGGTTAGTAGCTGAAGGCAGAGATATGGGTTCAGTTATTTTTCCAGAGTCTCAGCTAAAAATCTTTTTAACAGCATCTATAGAAACAAGAGCACAAAGACGCTTTAAGCAGTTGAAGGATAGGGAATTTAATGTTAGCCTTCCGGCTCTAATTGAGGATTTAGATGCCCGTGATAGAAGAGATAAGGAGAGAAAGAGTTCTCCACTTGTTATTCCAGAAGGGGCATTTGTAATAGAAACTGATGACTTAACAGTCGTCGAAGTAAAAAAAGCAGTTAATGAAAAGGTAAATGAAACCTATGGAACAGACATTTGAAGAGCTATTTGAGAGCACTCAGTACAATCAAAACATTAAACGTGGTCAGATTATAGAGGCCAATGTTATCAATATTACAGATGACCATGCTGTTCTTAGTGCAGGACTAAAGTCAGAATCTTTCGTGAATATAAACCAATTCAAAAATTCTGAAGGTGAAGTAGAGGTGTCTATTGGAGATAAAGTTAAAGTTGTCATTGAGGAAATAGAGGATGGCGAAGGACAAACTAAATTATCAAGACAGAAGGCAAAGAACGAAGCTACTTGGGCAAAACTGGTATCTGCTTCTGAGACTGGCGAAATAGTCACGGGCCTTATACAAAATAGAATCAAAGGTGGTTTCATGGTTTTAATTGAAGATGTAACCGCATTCCTACCTGGCTCTCTAGTTGATATCAGACCAGTAAGAGAAACTCAGTACTTAGAAGGAACAACATCTGAATTTAAAGTTGTTAAAGCCGATAAAACAACAAGCAACATAGTTGTATCAAGAAAAGCTGCACTACTTGGAGACTCTGAGGAAAATAGAGGAGAAATGCTTTCTAAATTAAATGAAGGTGATGTTGTCGACGGAATCATCAAAAACTTGACAGATTATGGCGCATTCATCGATCTCGGAGGCCTTGATGGATTGCTTCATATTACTGATATTTCATGGAAGAAAATCAAACATCCATCTGAGCTACTTAATATTGCTGAAAAAATTCAAGTTAAAATTATTTCAATAGATAATGAAAAAAATAGAGTCTCTCTTGGCTTAAAACAACTAGAGGATGATCCTTGGGATGACTTGATTAAAAATTATGAAATTGGTATGAAAGCTACCTGCAAAATATCAAATATCACTGACTATGGATTATTTATGGAAATTGATGATGGCATTGAGGGATTGGTCCATGTTTCTGAAATTGATTGGACAAATAACAATCCAAACCCTCATAAAATAGCTAATGTAGGTGATCAAGTTGAAGTGATGATTCTAGGTATTGATAAAGAAAAAAGAAGGGTATCACTAGGAATAAAACAATGTCATCCGAATCCATGGACTGATTTTGCCGAGAAACACAGTGAAAATGAAACAATTAAAGGAAAAATCAAATCCATTACTGATTTTGGAATCTTTGTAGAACTTGATGGTGGTATTGACGGATTGGTTCATATATCTGATGTATCTTGGGATAATGATGAAGATATTGAACTATCAACATATAAGAAATCAGACGAAATTGAAACTACAATACTTGCAATTGATTCTAATAAACAAAGGATTTCACTTGGAATCAAACAACTTGATAACGATCCGTTTCAAGAGTATCTAGCCAAGCACCCAAAAAACTCAACAGTTTCAGGAGTCATATCAGAAATTGATGAGAGAAATGCTCTTGTGAGTCTTTCTGAAAAAGTGAATGGTTTGCTAAACATATCTGAAGTGTCAAGAGATAAAGTTGATGATATGAGGTCAACATTTAGACCGAACGATGAGATTGAGGCAAAAATAGTTGGTTACGATAAAAAGAACAGAACCATTAAGCTTTCTATTAAAGCTAAAGAAGAAATAGAAGAAAAAGAGGCTCTTGAGTCATATAAGAAAGATGAGAAAGAGAATATTTCAAAAACGAGTTTAGGTGATTTATTGAAATCAAAGTTTGTCAAAGACAAAGATTAGTATTTCGGAATTCTTTTTTTTCTGTTTTAATTTATAAGTGGCTATTAATAAAAAACAACTTGTCGACCTAATTGCTTCAAAACAAGATCAGCTTTCGCATAAAGATGTAGAGCTATCTGTTAAAACCATATTTAAATCCATGTCAGATTCTCTTAAAAATAGAAATCGAATTGAAATAAGAGGTTTTGGTAGTTTTGCTCTTAGATTTAGAAAATCAAGAACTGGCAGAAATCCAAAATCTGGTGAGTCAGTGAATATCCAGGATAGGTATGTACCACACTTTAAGCCGGGTAAGCAATTTCGTGAATCAGTCAAGGACGCGTGCGATAATATAGACTAATTAATAATGCCATCTGAAAGTGTCTTTTATCTTACTGGGATCTTTCTCCTATTTGGATTACTTGTCTATATATATTTAAATTTCTTTGAGCCTGATAAAACCGATAATATTAATCCTGATTATCTTACTGGCCTTAAATATCTTCTTGATGAAGAATCAGATAAAGCCATTAATATATTCTCTAACCTCATTGAAATTGATGATGAAACAATACAAACTCATCTTGCCCTCGGTGTATTATTTAGAAAACAAGGCAGGGTGGATAAAGCAATTCAACTTCATGAATATATTCTTTCAAAAGATGATCTTCCCGAAAATCATTATTTCCAAACATTATTTGAGCTAGGTGAAAACTATTTTTCCGCAGGGATATATAACAAAGCTGAAGAAATTTTTTTAAAACTCAAAGAGTTTGATACTCATAAAGAAGACGCCCTCAATAAATTGATTATCATTAACGAATATTTTGGTGAATGGCACAAGGCATTGGATTTCCTAGAAGAATTAGATAAGCAAAGCAATCAGGATTTATCAATAAGTAGAAATCACTACTATTGTGAAATAGCAGAAATGCATATTGAAAATGGCGAAATCAATTCAGCGAATAATTACCTTTTAAAAGCTCAAGGTCTTCATACAGATTCAATTAGAAGCGAGTATATAAAATTGCTAATTGACTTAAGGCAGTCTGATAGTTCTGAAGCTATCAATACTTTTGTAGCTATGGCAAAAAAGAATAAAATTGCTTATATAATAGCACTACCGAAGATATTTCAATCATCCAATCTCAAGGCTGACTTAATCAATGCAAAACTAAGTAAGCTTTTAGTCAATGACCCAGATGCTCATACCTACTTGTCTCTGGTGGGAGTTATGTATCCTGATATCGACAATAAAATCATTGAAAATGAAATTCAAACATTCATTGAGATGCAAGATATCGTTAAGGAAATTGATAAACTTGACGATAATTATTCTATAGTTTCAACGATATCAAATCGTCTAAGTCAAACTATGCGACTGATATTGAATAAAAAAATGAAATCAGAATATAAATTTAATTGCAAAAAATGTGGCTACCAAACAATTGCTTTCTCCTGGCAATGTCCGACATGCAATAGCTGGGAATCATCTAAAACAATCAATTTTTTGAAGACAATCTGAAATGAGTAAAATTATTGGAGTTATTGCAGGAAATTTTGATGTCATTCATCCTGGGTACATCTATATGTTTGACGAATGCAAAAAGCATTGTAATATTTTATTGCTTTTGCTTCATGAAGATCCATCAATTGAAAGGCCAGAAAAGATTAAACCCATTCTCAATCTTCCTGAGAGAAATACGATCCTATCATCTATGAGACAAATCGATAAAATCATTCCATATCAGTCAGAGAAAGACCTTTACCATATACTCGAAAATGAACATATTGATATAAGATTTCTAGGTGATGACTACAAAGATAAATCATTCACAGGTGACGATCTTGATATACCTATTCATTATCTAGATCGATCACATGGCTGGAGTACCACAAAGTTTAAAAAATTGATTGCTAAGAATGTTCAAGAATCTTAAGTCTGGCTCCCCGGGCCGGACTCGAACCAGCGACCAATTGATTAACAGTCAATCGCTCTACCAACTGAGCTACCGGGGAGTAGATTTAAGAGAAGTCTGCTTGAAGCAAACTGAATAGTCAAGCTAGATTAAGCCAATGATTTCGAGATTCTTTCAACAGCTTCCTTTATCTGTTCAAGACTAGTTGCAAAAGATAATCTAATGTAACCAATTGAACCAAAAGCACTTCCAGGAACGACTGCGACATTCGCAGTTTGAATTAAATATTCAGATAATTCGACATCATCTGAGAAGCCTTTTTTCTCAATGATATTTGTAACGTCTGGAAATAAATAAAATGCCCCTGTACCTGGAGATGTTTTAAAACCTTGAATATCGTTTAGTGCTGAGCAAAAATAGTCATGCCGAATCTTATATTGCTCAACCATCTCAAAAACCTCATCTTTTGAACCATTGAGTGCCGCAATGGCTGCTGCCTGTGAAATGGAAGATGGGTTGGATGTGCTTTGGCTTTGAACTTTCTTCATTGCAAGAATAACGTCAGCAGGTCCACCGCAATAACCAATTCTCCAACCAGTCATAGCATATGATTTAGAGACACCGTTGATTGTTATTGTGCGATCAAATAATGATGGACATGCTTCTGCGAACGAAATAAATGGTTCATGACCCCAATAAATGTATTCATACATATCATCAGTTGCAACATATACGTTAGGATAATTTTCTAATATAGCACCAATTGACTCATAATCAGCTTTAGTAAAAGTTATTCCAGTTGGATTTGATGGTGAGTTAATGATCACAAGTTTTGTTTTCTCATTTATTGCATCAGAAAGTGCTTTTAAATCAACCGAGAAGTTATTTTTTTGAAATGTATCTACAAATACTGGCTTAGCATCTGCTAAAAGAACCATATCAGGATATGAGACCCAGTATGGACTAATTATGATAACTTCATCTCCATCTCCTAGGATGGCTTGAAAAAGATTATAAAGAGTTTGTTTGGCCCCAGTAGAAACAAGAATGTTTTCAGGTTTATAACTCAGTTCATTATCATCACTGAATTTATTGATTATGGCTTCTTTTAATTCTGGAACACCATCCACTTGAGTATATTTTGTCATACCACTATCAATTGCAGCTTTTGCAGCATCCTTGATATGTTGAGGTGTGTCAAAATCTGGTTCACCAGCACTCATGCTGATGACATTTATTCCAGCAGATCTCATTTTCATTGCTTTTGATGAAATTGCAATAGTTGCTGAAGGTTTTACCTTTTTAACTCTTTCAGATACTGGATTATTCATTCTATAGAATCTTTATAATATAGATCGATATAATAACAAATTATGAAAGATGATTGTTTTAAATTAAAAGCGAATTATAGTCCAAAAGGAGACCAACCAGATGCCATAAATTCATTATTGGATGGATTAAACTCTGGTCTTCATAAACAAACTTTACTTGGTGTGACTGGTTCAGGAAAAACATTCACCATCGCAAATTTAATTGATCAATCACAAAGGACGACTCTTCTGCTTGCTCCAAATAAAACACTAGCTGCTCAACTTTATGGTGAAATGAGGGAATACTTTCCTGAAAACAAAGTTGAATACTTTGTCTCATACTATGATTACTATCAACCTGAAGCATATGTGCCAGTTACAGATGTTTATATTGAGAAAGATGCTTCTGTAAATGCTCATATAGAGCAAATGAGACTCTCCGCAACAAAAGCGTTAATAGAAAGAAAGGACACAATCATAGTGGCCTCTGTATCTGCAATATATGGCCTAGGTGATCCAAAGCAATATTTAAATATGGTTCTTCATCTATCTTTAAATGATCGATTGAACGTTAAATCAATTTCACAGAAACTGGCGGAATTGCAATACCAAAGAAATAATATTGAATTCAAACAAGGTGTGTTTAGAGTCTTGGGAGATGTAATCGATATATTTCCAGCTGATTCTGATAATGAAGCAATTAGAATAGAAATGTTTGACGATGAAGTAGAGAATATTTCTTACTTTGATCCATTAACTGGTGAAATAAAGAGAAGAGTTAGGCAGGTAACAATTTTCCCAAAAACACATTATGTAACTCCTCGTGAGGTCATGCTAAATGCAATAGATCAAATCAAGGATGAGTTATCTGACCGATTGATTGATCTCAATAGCCAAAATAAACTCGTTGAAGCACAACGACTTGAACAAAGAACTATGTATGATATTGAGATGATCAGGGAACTTGGTTTCTGCTCTGGTATTGAGAATTACAGTAGATATCTGTCAGGAAGAGAAGAAGGCGAACCGCCACCATGTTTAATTGATTATCTTCCAAAAGACTCATTAATCATTATTGATGAGAGCCATGTGACTATCCCGCAATTAAGAGGAATGTATAAAGGAGATCATTCAAGGAAAACCACACTGGTTGAATATGGTTTTAGACTTCCATCCGCACTAGACAATCGACCACTTATGTATGAAGAATTTGATCAGATGTCTAAACAAACAGTTTATGTCTCTGCAACACCGAGAGACTATGAATTAGAGCAATCAGATAATGTTGCAGAACAGATCGTTCGTCCAACAGGTTTAATTGACCCAGAAGTTGAAATCAGACCAGTAACGAATCAAGTTGATGATTTACTCTCAGAAATCAGATTAAGAGTGAAGAACAAAGAACGAATTCTTGTAACAACTCTTACAAAGAGAATGGCTGAAGATTTAGCAGAATACTTTAATGATAATCTGGTTAGAGTTAGGTATCTCCATTCTGACATCGATACTGTTGAGAGATCTGAGATTCTTAGAGATCTGAGATTGGGTCAATTTGATGTATTGGTTGGCATTAACTTATTAAGAGAGGGTCTTGATTTACCAGAAGTATCATTGGTTGCAATACTCGATGCAGATAAGGAAGGTTTTTTGAGATCAGAAGGTTCTTTGATTCAGACCATTGGTCGAGCAGCAAGGAATGTCAATGGTAAGGCAATTATGTATGCTGATAAAGAGACAGATTCGATGAAGAATGCAATTGGGGAGACAAATCGGAGAAGAGAGAAGCAAATACAGTTCAATAAAGATAATGGTATTAAACCCAAAACGATTATTAAAAATATTCAAGATATCATGGAAGGATCAAAACCTTCACAAACAAGACAGTTCATCAAAATACCAAACCAAATTAAAAAGAAACTTCAATCTGATAATCCTTCAGATATATCTAAACTGTTAGAGGAGCTTGAAATCAAAATGTTTAATG